>USIN01000300.1 GCA_900554715.1 uncultured Bacteroidales bacterium | reverse complement strand
AGCCTGCTCGACCTCGCGGGATTTACCGGCGACGGCATTGATTCGATGGGATCGCTGATCATCATCACTCTTCTCTCGGCCGGCATGCTCGGTCTGGTCAAGGCGACGGGCGGCATCAACTGGCTGCTCGAGGTGATGACGCGGCGTGTCAAGAGCCAGCGCGGCGCCAAAGCCGTCATAGCCTCGCTCGTCTCTGTCGTCAACATCTGCACCGCCAACAACACTGTCGCCATTCTGACCGTAGGCTCGCTGTCACACAGGATTTCAGATCGCTACCACATCGGCGGCGCCCGCACGGCAAGCCTGCTCGACACCTGCTCGTGCATCGTGCAGTGTCTCATCCCCTACGGCGCACAGACGCTACTTGCCGTCGGCATGGCCGGCATCAGCCCCGCCGCGCCGTGGCCCTATCTCTACTATCCCTGGGCTCTCGGCCTTGGTGTCATAGCCATGATTTTATACAAGCCGAAGCGTCGTTAACATTTTTTCAACTTTAAAAATGTAATATTGGCAGACGAGAGACGTCTAATTATCGGAAAATTCAAAAATATCTATTATAATTCACACAATGAAAAAACTAAATTTCAAAAGCCTGCTGCTGATGGCCGCCTTAGGCGTGACATCTGTCATGTCGGCTCAGATGCCCGGTCAGGCGCCCGCAGCGCCGGTCGACTCGGCCGTCATCACAGGCAAGCTCGACAACGGGCTCACTTACTACATCCGTCACAACGACTCACCCAAAGGCCAGGCCGATTTCTATATCGCCCAGAAAGTAGGCTCTGTACTTGAAGAAGAAAGCCAGCGCGGTCTGGCCCACTTTCTCGAACACATGTGTTTCAACGGTACAGAACATTTCCCCGGCAACTCACTTGTCGACTGGCTCGAGTCGATCGGCGTGCGCTTCGGCCACAATCTCAACGCCTATACCGACGTCGACGAGACAGTCTATAATATAAATAATGTGCCTGTCGCCCGCAAAGGTGTCCAGGACTCGTGTCTTCTTGTCCTCCATGACTGGGCATGCGCCCTCACTCTCGACCCCGAGGAAATCAACAAGGAGCGCGGCGTCATCCACGAAGAGTGGCGCCAGAGCATGGCCGGCGAGATGCGCGTCATCGAAAAACTCCTTCCGACAATTTATCCCGACTGCCGCTACGGCGAGCGTCTGCCCATCGGCCTGATGTCGGTCGTCGACAATTTCGAGCCTCAGGTGCTTGTCGATTACTACAAGACATGGTATCGTCCCGACCAGCAGGGCATCATTGTCGTCGGCGACATCGACCCCGAATATATCGAATCGAAAATCAAGGAAATCTTCGGCTCAATAACGATGCCCGAGAACGCCAAAGAGCGCGAGTATTTTGAAGTCGAGGATACCGACGGCACAATCTATGCCATCGGCGCCGACCCCGAATGCCGCAGCGCCTCGTTCGCGTTGATGTTCAAATGCGACCCGCTGCTGCCCCGCGCCATGCGCAACAGCATGTACTACTACTCTGTCGAATATATGCGTGACATCGTCGTGACTATGCTCAACAACCGCCTCGAAGAGGCTGCCATCGCTCCCGACGCCGACTTTGCCGGCGCAGGCGTCGAACTCGGCCGATTCTTCCTCGCACCGACCAAAGAAGCCCTGACTATAAACGGCGCACCCAAAGGCAACGACATCCTGCCGGCTGTCAAGTCGGTTTACCGTGAAGTGCTCCGTGCCGTCCGCGGCGGCTTCACCATCTCGGAGCTCGAACGCGCACGTGCCGAATTCCTCTCTGACATCGAGCGCAAATATAACGACCGCGACAAAACCGAGTCGATAACATACGCCAAGCAGTATGTGCGCAGCTTCATAGACAACAACCCCATCGCCGGCATTGCCAAGGAATATGAGATATACAACCAGATCGCCCCGATGATTGATGTCAACGCCATCAGCAAGCATGTTCCTGGCAATATCAAGGCTTCGCTGGTTCATACCTTTTTCCATGCCTTCAGCAATTCCTTCTTCCTTACCTTTTTCCATACCTTTCTGATATCTGTCATCCAGAAGGGTTCTTTCAACACTTACCGAATCCCAGAATTTATCATAGGCACGGAGTTCGGCATCAGTAAAGCCGGAAACTTC
>USIN01000299.1 GCA_900554715.1 uncultured Bacteroidales bacterium | reverse complement strand
TGATGGCGAGCATATAAGTATCATCTTTGTGCGCGGGGTGATGGCGGCTTCGAGCTGTGCGGGTGTCACCTTGAAGTCTGACTCGATGGTCGAGGGAACGGTGACGCTGACGCCTTCGGCGAGTTTGACCATCTCGACGTAGCTGACCCACGCGGGAGTCGGGATGATGACTTCGTCGCCGGGGTTGACTGTGGCGAGGATGACGTTGCATAGGGCCTGTTTGGCACCGCCCGAGACAACAATCTGTTCGGGAGCGAAGCTCAGCCCGTTCTCACGCGAGAGTTTGTCGGCCACGGCCTTGCGCAGGCTCATATAGCCGGGCACGGGCGAGTAGAACGAGAAGTTGTCTTCAATGGCCTTGACGGCGGCAGCCTTGATATGGTCGGGTGTGTTGAAATCGGGTTCGCCGACTGAGAGGTTTATGACGTCGATGCCCTGAGCCTTGAGCTCGTTGCTTTTCTGAGACATTGCCAGCGTCTGTGACGCGGCAAGCGATTTAATGCGCTGTGAGATAAAATCCATGACTTGACGAGTTTCTTAATCGTTTTGTGCAAAGATACAAATTATTCGATTCACATTACACAATTCACATTGCACAATCTCAATTAAGGTCTGAGGTGTCTGACAAGTCCGACGAGCCAGAGATAATATTAACTATTTTTAACCATATAGGTGGATATCGGGGGCTGACATTGCGCTACCTTTGTGATAATCTACTTAATAATAACACATCAAATCCTCCCGACCATGCTAAGAAAGACAATCCTGAAAAACTGCGCGTTCATAATCCTCGCAGCCGTCGCGCTCGCCCTGCCCTCATGCAGCAATGACCAAGGCGACCGCCGCGCCGACCTCCTCGCCATGACATCGGCTGACGACGTGCTCACCATAGCCGCCGAACCCTCGCGTGTGCTCAAGTCTGCGGGCTTCACCGTCGAAAAAGGCAAAATCGTCGCCTCAGACAAACTCAGCGGCCTCAGTGGCACAGACAAGTTTCTCGAAGTCATCAACAACTCGGGCCTCGACTACCACAGCTGCGTCATCTCAGGTTCTCAGGACGGTTTCTATATCCTCGCCGGCATCGAGGACAAGGGCGCCTTCACCGGTTCGCTCAAGGACAAGGACTTCAAGGCCGAGACTATCAACGGCCTCGAGATATACTACGGCAGCGACGGCAGTTTCGTCATCGACAAGAATATAGCTATCTATCTGCCCGCCACCGAAGCCGACGAGGCTGCAACCAAGGCCAAGGCCATTATGGACGCCGCCGCGCGCAACCCGCGCCCGCAGTGGCAGATTGAACGCCTCGCCGAGGCTAACGACATTAATATAATGATGTCGACCGCCAAGATGGCCGAGCTGGCCGCACAAGCCGACCGCCAGACCGCCATGATGGTGAAGACGATGATGGCGAGCAGCGCCGCCTACTCTTTCGCCACCTTCAACTTCGACGGCCCGAAACTCGACTGCAAGGCCGAATATCTCGACGAAGAGGGCTCACAGACCGACTTCACCGACCCGTCGACAATCACACCGCTCGACCACGCCATCCTCGCTCTCGGCAACAGCCAGCAGATGATCGCCGCGTTCTCGATTCCCGAAGGATTTAAAAACTATTTCGCTGCAATGGGTCTCAAGAGTCCCGAGACAGACGCCTATTTCGACGCCCTCAGAGCATTCGCCTTCATCGGCTCGGTCAAAGGCGCCGACTTCATGTCGCCCGACAACTACGGCGTGGCTTTCGTCCTCGCGTTCGACCCCGCGATCCGCGAGACAATATCGACAGGTCTCGACAACCTCGCCGGCATGGCCCCGATGGTCAACGCGAAAGCCACTCGCGAAGGCGACCTGCTGACCGTGACGACCGAATACAACCGCATACCGCTCACCATCTACGCCAGACTCCATGACGACTATATCGTCGTGACAAACGCCCTCGCGCTCACCGAAAAAGCCACAGGCCCGTCGCCCGTCTCGGGGAATGTCTACAGCTATGCCGACATCGACCTGCCCAAAGACGGCATACCTCTGTCGCTTGCCGGCTGTCCCTTCGGCATCCATGCCACCGGCCGGAGCGATCTCAGTGAGGGCGAAGCCACGATAACCCTCACCGGCACCGAGGGCGGCTTCATAGA
>USIN01000298.1 GCA_900554715.1 uncultured Bacteroidales bacterium | reverse complement strand
ATACACCACCAAAACCGGAGGCCAGCGCGGCACAATCACGGCCGACCCTGAGCTGAGCCGCAACCTCATGCCGATGCAGAAACTCGTCGTGCTAGGATTCCCCAAAGGCATAGGTGTGCTTGACGGCAAAGAGAAAGTCGAGCCTATCAGCTCTGAGCTGACAACATCGCGCAAAGGTCTGGCCGCCAACGGTTGTATCCTCCACTCGAGCGGTACAGACCACGGTAATTCGGGCGGCCCGATTCTGGCAGTCAAAGACGGCAAGCTCGTTGTCATCGGCATCGTATCGCGCGGCGACGTGCGCACCGAACAGCACAACTGGGCTGTGCCTATCGCCAACATCTACTAACAATCTATAGAAACCACAATGAAAAAAACATTCATCACACTGGCGGCATCACTGCCACTGACGATTGCCGCGCAATTTTTCTCATCGCCCAACCAGCAGATTATCAAAGATGCTGTCGACGGCGGCATCATCATCGTCGAGCAGTCATACCAGCTTGAAGATACCGTCAGCGGCCAGCGCTTCGGACGTTTCGGCAACAAAGAATTCGGCAAAAGCTATTCGCTCGCCGTGCTGACCGACAGCGGCTACTGCTTCTCTCCCGCGGCCATGAAGCCGTGGGAGACAGACCCCAATTTCGAGAAATACAGTAAGAGTCATAAACCGGTGCTCTACAAGACAGCCTGCCGCAATTTCAACGACAGTGTGTTCAGCGAAACAGACGCAGACCTTGCGGCTGCCATCATGCTCGACGGAGGTTACTCGTTTGTCAAATCGGCCAAAGGAGAACCGTCGCTGGTCAAAGATGACGCCACTGGCCGCAAAAACGGCTGGGCTGTCTGGGTTGTCAGCGAAGACAGTCTCGCCGCATCGCCGGCGACCGTCGCCGTGAGCTATCAGCCGGTGAGACGCGAGATAGAAATCGTCGACTCAGCCTCGACATATATAATAGAGAAACCGTTTACCGACAAAAAGCTCTGGGGCGGCATCTATGTGGTACCCGTCAGAAAATCACTCGGTAACATAGAGTTCGAGTTTGTCGGCGTTATCGAACCGGCCGCAAACGACACCTGGCGCGTCGTAACGCCTTTCGTCCGTCGCGGCAAAGCCGGAGACGACAATATACACGAGAGCGGCGACGAACTCACCCCTCTCAAAGCGACGCCGGTCGAATAAACCCGATTCTCTGACTGCCAACAACTGTCACTGATAGCTTCAATAATTACCAATTTAGAATTACAGACTAAAAACGATGTCTAAACAGAATATCACATTCCGTCTTGCCGCCTATTCGCTGCCGGCAGGAAAATATAACCCCGACGCGCCTCTCAACGGCAATGAAGACAACTTTTATGTCGACGACGACCTGGCCGACGAGGTTCTCGGCCGCTGTCAGGCCGACGAGGTAATCAACATGGGCGAATACGGCTGCCTGCTCGTCGTCGCCGACGGCATGGGCGGCATGAACGCCGGCGAAGTCGCCTCAGAGCTTGCCATAGAGACTGTGCGCGACTTTTTCGCTCCCGGCAAAATCGACTCAAAAACAGCCAAATCACGTGAAGCCCGCAAAAAATATCTCGAGTCACTCATCAGGGAAGCCGACCGACGCATAAAGAACGACGCCGCTGCCAACCGCGAGCACAACGGCATGGGCTCGACCATCATTCTGGCGTGGATCGTCGGCAGCGAGATGACGGTCAGCTGGTGTGGCGACAGCCGCGCTTACCGCTTCAATCCGCTCAACGGCATCGAGCTTATCTCCGAAGACCATTCCTACGTCCAGGAGCTCGTCAAGCAAGGTATCATAAAATATAACGACACTTTCGACCATCCCCAGGGCAACATCGTCACGCGCAGCCTCGGCGACCCCAACAACGCCGCCAAGCCCGAAACACGCCAGTATGACATAGCCAACGGCGACATCATACTTCTCTGCAGCGACGGTCTGAGCGGTGTGCTTCGCGACCGCAAGACCTATGATGCCACCGGACGGCTCTGCGAAGGTGAGAACATCGAGGACATCATCGCCGCCAACACCGAGTCGATGGCCCAGTGCCGCGAGGAGCTGATGAACGCAGCCGAACGCGCCGACTGGTATGACAACGTCACCGTACTTCTCTGTCAGATTCTCGACGGAGCGC
>USIN01000297.1 GCA_900554715.1 uncultured Bacteroidales bacterium | reverse complement strand
ACCGGACCGCGTTTGGGGTCGGGCAGAGGCTCAAAAGCCTGATAGCCGTAAATGACTGTCGCACTGGCTGTCGATGCAGAGGCGGCCGCCGCGCATGTCAGCAAACAAATCAGGATTTTTTTCATCATAAAAGGTTTTGGTTAATGGATTTTGGAAACGTCGCATGCTGACATAATGATGCCATTTGCGCCGCTAAAATATGCAAATTAATCCGATTTAGCAAAAATTAAGGCACTTTTGTGCGAAAAATCTTGATTCGCTCTCTGATGCTACTTATTCCGTGCCGAGAATGATGTCGTAAATTCCCCAGCAGATAAAGACTGATACAAAAATTACTATAAAGAAACGTAAAGGTTTCGACTTTATGATTTCGTATTTGTCGAAAACCCAAGCCAGAACGGTTGATACTATCGCAATCGTCAGGTAAACATACCAGTGAGCAATCATGATGAATTTTATTTGAAGTTTTACTTATTAGACGATAGAATAGGCCAAATAATTACCGGAATGAGCGAAAAAATTTATCGGACAGCAACAGTTCGTTGCTCTTGCGCCTTAAGTCCTTGTTGTTTTAGAAGAGTGCAGGAGGTTAACGCTTCGGGGTCATGGCGAGGGCCGACAGGCGGTGTTCGAGTTCGGTGGTGGTGAGTTTGGTGTAGAGGCGGCCACGGTGGGCGAGCGAGATATTGCCCGTCTCCTCTGACACGACGATGGCGGCGGCGTCGGTAGCCTGGGCTATGCCGAGAGCCGAACGGTGTCGTAGGCCGAGGGCGCGCGGCACATCGCTGTCATGGCTGACAGGAAGGATGCATCCGGCAGCCTTGATGCGGTCGTGCGCGATAATCATGGCGCCGTCGTGGAGCGGTGAGTTTTTGAAAAAGATGTTCTCGATAAGCCGTGTATTGATGTCGGCGTCAATGATGTCGCCGGTTTTCTCGTAGTTGTCGAGCGGTATCGACTGCTCGATGACGATGAGGGCGCCGGTCTTGCTCTTTGACATCGACATGCAGGCATAGACGATAGGCATGACATAGCGGCGCGCGTCGGCGTCCATCTCTTCTTTATGATGATGGAAGAGGCCGGCGAGAAAACGCCAGCGGCGGTGCGAACCGAGTTCGACAAGGAAACGCTTGATCTGGTCGACGAAAAGAATGACGAGAATCAGCAGACCTATGCTCATGAACTTGTCGAGGATGGTGCCTATCAGACGCATCTCGAAGATCTCTGACGCGAGCACCCAGACGACGATAAAAGACATGACGCCATAGAAGATGTTGATCGTGCCCGACTCTTTCATCAGACGATAGATGTAGTAGAGCAGTACGGCGACCAGGAAAATGTCGATTATGTCTTTTATTCCGAATTGCAGGGGCATAGCGAGGAAAGGGGGATGATGATGGTTATTTATCTATTGAGCCGAAATCGGTTGTGGCGGTGAAGATGTCGACAGCCTGACGGGCAGCGGCGACATCGTGGACGCGCAGTATCGACGCCCCGCGGTCGAGAGCGAGTGTGTTGAGGACGGTCGTGGCGTTGAGGGCGTCGGCGGTGTCGATGCCCAAGAGGCGTGTCGCCATCGATTTGCGCGACAGGCCGACGAGCAGCGGACGGTGGAATAGGGCGAACAAAGGCAGCGACGCGAGCAGTTCGTAGTTCTGTGCCAGAGTCTTGCTGAAGCCGAAGCCCGGGTCGACGATGATGTCGCTGACACCCATGAGGGTGAGCCGGCCGAGGCGCTCGCCAAGCTCGGCGAGGATATCGGAGGCAAGGCTGTCGTAGTCGCAGTGCTGCTGCATGTCGGCGGGAGTGCCGCGCATGTGCATCATTATATAAGGCACGCCAAGCTCGGCGACGGTCTCGAACATATCGTCGTCGAGCGCACCGCCCGAGATGTCGTTGATGATGAGCGGACCGAAGCCGCTGACGGCCTTGCGGGCGACAGAGGCGCGGAAAGTGTCGACAGACACGACAGCTTCGGGGGCGCCCCGCCGCACAACCTCAAGACCCCGCGCGAGGCGTTCATACTCTTCTTCGGGGCTGACATCGGCCGCACCGGGGCGCGACGAATAGGCCCCGACATCGATGATGTCGACGCCCTCGCCGAGCATAGCGGTGACACGCCGTCCGACAGCCTCGGCGTCGGTTGTGCGGCTCCCGGCATAGAA
>USIN01000296.1 GCA_900554715.1 uncultured Bacteroidales bacterium | reverse complement strand
CCATGGGCTATGACGTTTACTATGTCGCGCTCGAGGCGCTCAAGGCCGCCGGCTCCACCGATCCGGCCAAGGTCATGGAAGCGCTGCCCGGCGTGACCTATGACGGCGTGTCCGGCCACATCGCCTTTGACGAGACCGGCGATGTCGACGATTTCGACGGTCGCGGGGACGATGGAGCGCGGATTGCACATCTCGACGAGTTTGGTCAGGCGGTCATCGGGAACGGTGATGACGCCGACGTTGGGCTCGATGGTACAGAACGGGAAGTTGGCCGACTGGGCCTTGGCGTTTGAAAGACAGTTGAACAAGGTTGATTTGCCGACGTTTGGCAGGCCGACGATGCCACATTGTAATGCCATATGCTATTGTAATTTGTTGCGTTGGTTTATTTTCGGATGCAAAATTACGCAAATTCTGCTGTTTTTTGCTTATTTTTGCAGACTATTTGAATTTGATTTGAAATCCAATCATTAGTATATATTATGAAACCTACATTATTTGTGCTTGCTGCCGGCATGGGCAGCCGTTATGGAGGCCTTAAACAGCTTGACGGCGTTGGCCCTCATGGTGAGACCATTATGGACTACTCTATCTATGATGCCCTTCACGCCGGTTTCGGCAAGGTTGTTTTTGTCATACGTCACGATTTCGAGGATGCCTTCCGCGAGAAGATTCTTTCGAAATATGAGAAACATGTGCCTGTCGAGGTTGTTTTCCAGAGCATTGACGCTCTGCCCGAAGGCTATAAGGCTCCCGCCGACCGCCAGAAACCCTGGGGCACGAACCACGCCATACTGATGGGCAAGCCGGCTATCCACGAGCCGTTTGCCGTAATCAACGCCGACGATTTCTATAGCCGTGACGCTTTTGAAGTTATTGCTAAAGAGCTTTCTCGTGAAGACCGCAAAAAAGGCGAATACTGCATGGTCGGCTTCCGTGTCGGCAACACCATGACCGAAAACGGCTCGGTGTCGCGCGGCGTCTGCACGACCAAAGACGGCAAACTCACAGATATAGTTGAACGCACCGCCATCAAGTTTGACGACAACCATGATATCGTCTTCAATGACGAAAACGGCGAGCTCTGTCATCTTGAACCGAACGTACCCGTGTCGATGAACCTCTGGGGTTTCACTCCCGACTACTTCGACTACTCTGAGCGTGAGTTTGTTAAGTTCCTTGATGAAAAGATCGATGTGCCCAAGAGCGAGTTCTACATTCCCTCGTGTGTCGACGCTCTGATCAAGAGCGGCGAAGCCACTGTCGATGTCCTTGACACCAAGGCAAAATGGTTTGGCGTGACATATCCCGAAGACCGCCAGTCAGTTGTCGACAGTCTTGCAGAGCTTCACCGCCAGGGTATATATCCCGACCGTCTGTTTTAATGGATTTTGAATTAAAAGCTACAGCGCCCGGCAGCAATGCGCGTGCCGGTGTGATTACGACCGACCACGGTCAAATCGAGACTCCTATATTTATGCCTGTAGGCACCCTTGGCTCGGTCAAGGGTGTCCACACGCATGAACTGCGTGACGATGTCAAGGCTCAGATTATCCTTGGCAACACATACCATCTCTACCTGCGTCCCGGCACCGATATCATCGAGAAAGCCGGCGGCCTCCACAAGTTCAACGGCTGGGACAAACCGATTCTCACCGACAGCGGCGGTTTTCAGGTGTTCTCGCTTAGCGACAACCGCAAGCTCACCGACGAGGGCGCGTGGTTCCGCAGCCATATCGACGGCTCGAAGCATCTGTTCACGCCCGAGAAGGTCGTCGACATTCAGCGCTCGATAGGCTCAGACATCATGATGGCGCTCGACGAATGTCCGCCCGGCACGTCCGACTATCAGTATTCGCGCAAGTCGCTCGACCTCACCAAACGCTGGCTTGCCCGCGGCTGGAAGCACTTCAACGAAACCGAGCCCCGCTATGGCCACCGCCAGGCGTTTTTCCCCATCGTCCAGGGCTGCACCTATGCCGACCTGCGCCGCGAGTCGGCCCGTTTTGTCGCCGATCTCGGCGCCGAGGGCAATGCTATCGGAGGCCTCGCCGTCGGCGAGCCGGCCGAGGTGATGTATGACATGATTGAAGTCGTCAACGAGATACTTCCAGCCGACCGTCCCCGCTATCTCATGGGCGTAGGCACTCCGGTCAACATCCTCGAGGCCATCGACCGCGGCGTCGA
>USIN01000295.1 GCA_900554715.1 uncultured Bacteroidales bacterium | reverse complement strand
CCAAAAACTGTGTTTTTATGAGACTTAGATGCCGTTTTTCTCTAAATCGGTAATATTGGTATCAAATACCGCTTTAATGATAAGGCAAAATTAATCAATAAATTGCAATTTTGTAAATAATTTGACAATTGAAGTATAAACTTAGATAATATACTGATTAATAAATGGATTATAGACTAACAGCAGCCCTTGTGTGTGCCGTGGTGCTTTCTGCCCAGGGGGTGGCGGAAGCCGAGAATGTCGATTCGGTGAGAGCCCTCGACGAGCTTGTCGTGACGGGCACAAACAACGTGGTTCCACAGAAATTGCTGCCCTATACGGTTTCAGTAGTCGACAG
Source organism: uncultured Bacteroidales bacterium (assembly GCA_900554715.1). Taxonomy (GTDB): domain Bacteria; phylum Bacteroidota; class Bacteroidia; order Bacteroidales; family Muribaculaceae; genus CAG-873. Next base: position 1,861 of record USIN01000295.1, on the reverse strand, counting down.
CCGTCAGCTTGAGGCTACGGGGCAGACACAGGTCCTGTCGGCTATATCGGGGATGGTGCCGAGCCTGTTTGTGTCGCAGCGCAGCATCTTCGGCTTCGGCGTGAGCAACGGCGGCTCGGGGCATATCAAGCTGCGTGGCGTGGGCGGCGACCGGGCGAGTGCCGTGCTGATGATGGTCGACGGTCATCCGCAGTTTGCCGGCATATACTCCCACCACATCGCTGACTTCTACGACAAAGAGTATGTCGAGCGCGTCGAGGTGCTGCGCGGACCCGGTTCGGTGCTCTATGGCTCGAACGCCATGGCGGGAACAATCAATGTCATCACCAAAAATGCCCGCGAAGACGGGGTGAAGACGACGCTGCAGTCGCAGTATGGCTCTTACAATACGTGGCTGTCGTCGGTGACAAATACGGTGAGACACGGCCGCTTCTCGTCGCTTGTGTCGCTGTCGTATAACCGTACTGACGGCACGGTCGACAACTTCGACTTCAAACAGGCCGACGGTTACGGCAAAATCGGCTATGACTTTTCTGACAAATGGAGCGCCTATGTCGACTATACGCTCATGAACTTCCGGGGCAACGACCCGATATATCCCACACTGTCTAATCCCGAATCGACAGACATCTATCGTCAGAACATCACCCGCGGCGAGGCTGCCGCCACTGTGACAAACAGCTATGGAGCGGTGTCGGGCACGGCACGTGTCTATTATAACTACGGTAATCATTTTGTCGACGACCCGCGCCATTTCCACAGCAAGGATGACCGTCTGGGAGTGATACTCTATGAAAATTTCAAACCGTGGCGCGGCGCTTCGGCCACTGTCGGTTTTGATTTCGACAGCTACTCGGGCGAGATACCGGTGTCGGGCGGCAACAGTCACACCGAAGGTTCGATGAGCACGATATCGCGCAAGACGATTGTCGAGTATTCGCCTTATGTCACGCTGTCGCAGATGTTTTTTGACAATCTCCTGAATGTCAATGCAGGCCTGCGCATGGCAAACAGCGATAAGTTCGATAGCCAGTGGATTCCGCAGTTCGGTTTCTCGGTCAACCCAGGAAGCGCCTGGACTCTCAAGGGCAATCTGGCGATGGGTTACCGCAATCCGTCATTCCGCGAGCTCTATCTCTACCGCATGGCCAACCCCGACCTGCAGCCCGAAAAGATGATGAATTATGAGCTGTCGGCCGCCAAATCGTTCTCACGCTATTTCTCGGCCGAACTCACTGCCTATTACTGCAAAGGCGACAATATGATACAGACCGTCGACCAGAAGAATCAGAACACAGGCCGCTTCATAAACAAAGGCATCGAACTGTCGGCCCGCAGCCATCCGCTCGATAATCTTTGGCTGACAGTGACATACAGCTATCTCGACACGTCGCTCGACAATCTTGTCGGCGCGCCCAAGAATCAGTGTTGCCTCGGTGTCGACTGGAAGCCGTGGAAGTTTCTCGGCATCGGGGCAGACCTCAAGGGTGTCGGCGGTCTCTATGTCGCCGAGACTGTCAGAAATCAGAATTATGCGCTGCTCAACCTTAAAGTTACCTGGGATATATGCCGTTATGTATCGGTTTTCACGCGTCTTGAGAACATCACCGACGCGCGCTATACGATAAACCGCGGCTACGAGATGCCCGGCTTCACGGCGATGGGCGGCTTCAAACTGCGGTTCTGAGTTGTCCGCGGCCCAAAAACCGACAATTTTGAAAAATAAGCCGTGATTATCGTAATGACGGCCTGACCGGTTGACGCTAACTTTGCGATAGTAACAAAAAACAAAGTATTTGTAACTATGAAGCATAGAAAGATAGGACAACTTGAGGTGTCGGCCGTCGGCCTCGGATGCATG
>USIN01000294.1 GCA_900554715.1 uncultured Bacteroidales bacterium | reverse complement strand
GAGATTTTACCGTCGGAACGCAAGACAGCTATACCCATACTTCGCTTGATTACCGTATGCTGAACGATGCTGTCAGCGAATATATTCCCTCATCACTGACTGATGCACGGCAAACTTCAGCCGCTTTATTCGCTTCCTGGTCCCGTATGTTCGGCAAGTTCTCCCTTTCGGCGGGAGCAAGATATGAATATGTCGATTATGACTTCAAGGTCAACGGTCGCCGCGACGACGATGTCAGTCGCCGCGACCATCTGCTGACGCCCGACATCTCGCTCGGATACTCTTTTAACGAAGAATCGCAGATAAGCCTCAGTTATAAAATGGCGACAGTCAAGCCGTCGTATTCACAGCTTACAGGCTCGCTTAATTACACAGGCTTGCACCAGATCGAGGGCGGCAACCCGACGCTGCGCGACGAAAGGATGCACGACATCCAGCTGTTCGGCTTATGGAAAGGCTTTATGCTTCAGGCCGATTTCACCCGTAATCTCGACACATACGCCTTTGTCAAACAGCTATATCCGGCCGACAATCTCCAGCTGCTCATGCATCCCGTCAACATCGACGTCTCGGCCATGAGCCTTTATCTTGTCTGGAGTCAGCCCATACGTCAATGGACGCCCAACCTCACCGCCGGCATCTATCGTCAGTGGCTCACACTTGACAGCACCCGACATGACAAGCCGATTATTTCCTATTACTTCGACAATACATTCGCGCTGCCTCGCGGATGGCAGATCACAGCCAACATCAGCGGCAGGTCGCAGGGCGACATGCACACCAACCGCTTCGGTGCCTCATGGTTTACGATGGATGCGTCAGTGGGTAAAACATTTTTCAACAAATCACTGACCGTCAAGCTATCGGCGACTGACATCTTCAACACCGCCAACAACGGCTGGACGATGGACACCTATGGCATCCGTGTCGACAAACGCCAGAGCTACGACCGCCGCGGCCTCTCGCTCAACATCATCTACAGCCTCCATCCACGCAAAAGCAAATACAAAGGCGCCCCCGCCTCCGAATCCGAGCTAAACCGATTGTGATAGTTAACTCACTCCTTGCTGTCGAAGCGGCGGGCGAAGTCTTTTAGGACGGGGAAGCAGGTCTGGTCGGGGGTGACGGGCACAACGGAGACGTATTTCTTTGCAAGCCAGTATTCGTCGGTATCGGTCGCGTCGGGTTCTTCGTTGACGAAACGCCCTGTCAGCCAATAGAACGGCTGTCCGTGCGGGTCGAGATAGCGCGCATATTCCTCTGTCCAGTGACCGTGGGCGGCGCGGCAGACCCTGACACCGACAGGGTCGACCTTGGCCGGGATATTGACGTTGAGACAGACGTCTTTTGGCAAGCCTTCGGCTAAAACCTTGGCTATAATATCTTTTACAAACGGGGTCGACATCGAGAAATCGGCTTTAAGTGAATGATGGAGCAGCGAGAAGCCCACCGACGGGATGCCGACGGTGCAGCCTTCGATGACGGCACCCATCGTGCCCGAATATGTGATGGCCGTACCCGAGTTCGACCCGTGGTTGATGCCCGAGAGAAGCAGATCGGGTTTGCGTGGAACAATGGCCGAGAGAGCCAGTTTGACGCAATCGACCGGCGTCCCTGTCACCGAAAAGATTCGCGCGCCGTTATAGTCGGGCTTCTCGTCGATCATCAGCGGGGCGCCGACGGTCAGTGCCGACGACTGACCCGAATGAGGATGCGCCGGGGCGACGACGATGACATCGCCGAATTCGGCGGCACAATCTATAAGATGTGTTAAACCTTTGGCATTGACACTGTCATCATTGGTTATCATTATCAGGGGACGTCGTTTCATTTCATCTGTATTCATTGCGTTCGGGCATTTTCCTGTTGTTAATATTCGAGTGCAAATTTAACATAAATCACGTGGATTCGCACCCTCTATATATCAAAAACAAGCCGCGCGGGCAAATAGTTATCGACATTCGGTATGATTTATCTACAAAACCGCCGAAAATCGCAAGTTTCGTGGAACAATGTTTTTAGATATAAATTATTTTAAGTTACTTTGCAATGGATAAATCTACAATATAATATTAACCACATGGGAAAAATCATAGCGATAGCAAACCAGAAGGGAGGTGTCGGCAAGACCACCACTACCATCAACCTCGCGGCCTCGCTGGCCAATGAAGGCAAGAAGGTGCTCATCATCGACGCCGACCCGCAGGCCAACGCCACGTCG
>USIN01000293.1 GCA_900554715.1 uncultured Bacteroidales bacterium | reverse complement strand
AACCAGAACATCGTCGACGTCAACGGCTCGTCGCTCCCTGTGCGCACAAGCGGCTACTCGACATTCTGGAGCAAGACCCTTCCCACAGGTCGCGGTGACGTCGTCGCCATCTGCAGCTACTACGGCACAACCGGCTGGCAGCTGATGCTCAACGGCTACAACGGGTGTATGAACTTCGGCAATCCCACAGTCGCCCCCGGCACCGAGGATAATCCCTATACCGTCGACGAAGTCGTCGCCTTCGAACAGGCCGAGAAACCCGCTCGCGGCTGGGTCACCGGATATATCGTAGGCGCCGTAGCACCCGAAGTCGAAACCGTCACAGGCAACGACGACATCGAATGGAGCGCCACACCGTTCCTTCCCAACACTCTCGTCATCGGCGCCACAAAAGAGACCAAAGACCTTGCCAACTGCCTCGTCATTTCCCTTCCCGAAAACTCTGACCTGCGTAAATACGGCAACCTCGTCGACAATACCGCCAACTACGGCAAACAAATCTGGGTCAGCGGCACATTCGACGAATATATGGGCACCTACGGCATCATCGACAACCGCGGCACAGCCTCTGAGTTCAAGATTGAAGGCGTCACCATCGAAGACCCCGCAGCTCCCGGCGACGGCACCGAAGCCAAGCCCTATAACTGCGCTCAGGTAATCGGCGGCGCTACCGGCACCGACGCCTGGGTCAAAGGCTATATCGTCGGATGGGTCGAAGGCCAGGTACTCACCGAAGGCGCCCACTTCAACGCCACGGCAACATCGACATCAAACATCCTCGTCGCCGACAACATCGACGAGACCAACGTGGCCAACTGTGTTCCCGTACAGCTCCCTGCCGGCAGTGTCCGCAATGCCCTCAACCTCCAGAACAATCCCGGCAACTACAAGAAAGTAGTCGCTCTCAAAGGCAGCCTCGAGAAATACTTCGGCAAACCGGGCCTCAAGACAGTCACCGACTATAAACTCGACGGCGGTTCTGTCACACCTCCCGCACCCGTCGACCCCGTTAGCTCTATCGACGAGAACTTCAACGCAAGCCTCAACATGCCTGCCGGATGGTCGCAGGTTCAGATAGCAGGCAACAAAGACTTCTATGTCCGCGAATTCAGCGGCAACAACTATGTCTCTGTATCGGGCTATCAGGGCAACCCGCCCTTCGACCAGTGGCTGCTAACACCGCCGGTCGACATGTCGAAAGTCACAGACAAGACCCTTTCGTTCGAAACTCAGGTCAACGGCTACGGCTCGACAACGACACAGTTTGAAGTCTATGTGCTGACCTCGGCCGACGTCGCCACAGCCAACAAGACCAAGCTCAACCCGACCCTCCCGACACCTCCCGCATCAGGCTATTCGAGCTGGGTAAATTCGGGCGACCTCAGCCTCGCGCAGTTCAGCGGCATCGTCTATATCGGTTTCCGCTACTACGCCACCCAGGACGCCAACTACGCGACATGGGGTCTCGACAACGTCAAGGTTGGCAAAGGCGGCAGTGACACCCCCAATCCGCCAACACCTCCCGCCGGCGACTTCAAAGGCGACTTCAACAGCTTCAATGGCGGCGCAGCCAAAGCAAGCCCCTACGGCACATACACCAACGCCACCGGCTGGACTGCCGAGAACTCGATTATCCTCAGCGGCACATCGGGCGATGACAAGAACCCCGCCTTCAAGTTTATCGGCGACAGCGACAAGATTCTCGCCGTCTGCCTCAACGGCAAAGCCTCGACACCGGGCCGCGTCTTCTCCCCGGCACTCACCGGCGGCTGCGGCAAACTGACATTCAACTACGGTTTCGCCTACTCTGACACCAAGTGCTCGTTCACCGTCAAAGTATCGCAGAACGGCGCCGTCGTCAAAGATCAGACCGTCAGCCTCGACTCGATTGAGAAATTCAAAGTCTACGATTTCTCTCTCGACGTCAACGTCAGCGGCGAGTTCACCATCGAAATCGTCAACAACTGCATCTCGGCCTCGACAAGCAACAAAGACCGCGTAGCCATCTGGAACCTCACCTGGACAGACTGACCCGACCCATTCATCACATCACTATAACCGACGAGCCGCAGCCCCCACACTGCGGCTCGTTTTTTATCCCCCTCTCCCCGAATCACGAACAAAAGAACACATGATTTTTAAAGTCCATGGCACAGCCGCATAAGACATTATGGACCAAGGAATTCAGTCCTTGGAACGCGATAACCGATAATTCCGAGCGTCATCATTTCCAGCTGCTTTGCGCGCCACCGTACC
>USIN01000292.1 GCA_900554715.1 uncultured Bacteroidales bacterium | reverse complement strand
GACGGCAAGCTATATACGCGCAGCAAAAAACGCGGTTCGGTCGAGAAAGTTCTGCAGGTCTTCGTCACCCACGGTGCCAAACGCGAGATTCTCGTCGACGCCCATCCCCATATTGGCACCGACAAACTGCCCGAGGTCATCAAGAACATGCGCCGCACCATCATCGGTGCCGGCGGCGAGATTCATTTCTCGACCCGCGTCACCGACATCATCATCGACGGCAACGAGGCCCGCGGCGTCATCACCGCCGACGGCAAGGAATATCTTGGCCCGGTCATCATGGCTACGGGCCACTCTGCCCGCGACATCTACCGCATGCTCGGCGCAAAGGGCGTAGCGATGACGCCCAAAGGTATAGCCGTAGGCGTGCGCCTCGAACATCCTCAGCGGCTCATCGATCAGATTCAGTATCACAGCCCCGAGGGTCGCGGACGTTATCTCCCCGCCGCCGAATATTCGATGCTGACCCGTGTCGACGACCGCGCCGTCTATTCGTTCTGCATGTGTCCGGGCGGCTTCATCATCCCGGCTGCGAGCGACGGCGGCCAGCTTGTCGTCAACGGCATGTCGCCCTCAAACCGCGGCACGAAATGGGCCAACTCGGGCATGGTCGTCGAGGTTTTGCCCGAAGACCTGCCGGAGTACGACCGCCTCGGCTCGCTCAAGATGATGGGCTTTCAGGAAGACATCGAGAAGCGCTTTTTCGAGGCCTCGGGCCACACACAGCAGGCTCCGGCCCAGCGCATGGTCGATTTCACCAATGGCCGACTCTCATCTTCGCTGCCCGACACATCATACGCTCCGGGCATCATCCCGGCACGCATCGACGAGCTGCTGCCGCCTCGGATTGCCAAGCGCCTGCAGAAAGGCTTCGTCGAATTCGGGCGCAAGTCGCGCGGATTCCTCACCAACGAGGCCGTACTTATTGGCGACGAGACGCGCACGTCATCGCCCGTGCAGATCAACCGTGACAAGGAGACGCTGTGCCACACCGAGATAAAGAACCTCTACCCCTGCGGCGAAGGAGCCGGCTTTGCCGGAGGCATCGTCTCCGCTGCCATCGACGGCATCCGCTGCGCCGAATCCATCGCCGCCGGGCGCTGATATCACGCTTCTGCGCCCTGTGTGGGCTTGTGACGGCGTTTGCGCGTGGTGTCGAAGAGCGTTGAAATCTGTTCGGCTATCTCAGGCAGCGACGTTTCTTCGGGTATCGAGATGCCCTTGGCATATTCGTTGTGGCAGAAACCGTTGCGGATATTGATGAGAATCTTGCCCTGCCCTTCGTATGGAACATGACCAATCTTGGTTATCAGATTATTGAAGTTGATAAGCGTGTCATCATCGATTCTGATACCGGCTTTACCGGCCTGTTTGATTATGCCCTTCTCGAATGTCTGCACCATACTCATGACATCGACGCGCTTAAGGTCGTAGCGCGACAGCTCGTCTTCAAGTTCCTCACGGTCAATCTCGAGTTTAGCGTCAGCGTTCCCGCCGATTTTCTTAGTGAGATAAGGCAACAGCGATTTGAGTCGCGGCTCGCTGTTATAACGGTAGAACTCGCCGTAGCGTTTAATCTTTATCTCCTCTTTCTGTCTGATAGTTAGGGTGGTATCACCGACAGTGAGTGTGATTATGAAAGGCACTGTCGTTTCGAGTATCGAGTCTTTCGCGCCCGGCATTACGTCCTTAAGCTTAAACTTGCCCAAAGCCTCTTTCTTTATTCCACCGACACCGAGGAGTATATCCTTAGCCATCAGGAATATAAGTTTATCCTGAACGGCGAAACGACGCAGCATGCGTTCGTTGTCGTCGTATTCGGCATAATCTTTTTTCAGACGCTCTTTGGCGAGACTCGTAATTCTATAGTCATAGATATCCTTGATATGTTCTTCGTCGGGCAATCCGTTATTGACCGATTCAAGAGCCTTGTTAAGCATAAACTTGCTCGGCCTAAGTCTTTTACGCTCTTTCATCTTCTCGCATAGCTGCGTGGGCGAAAGGAACTGTGGTGTCGGGTGCTTGTCGTCTTTCTTAGCCGCCAGGCGGTCAAACACTTCGTAGTGTTTCGACCAGCAGTAGAATGGCTGATTGTCATCCTCAAGCACATGCTCGAAATAATGGTTTATCAGATTCGTCATGCTCGGCTTGCGGTCGCCGGCGGGTTCGGTCAGCACACCGGCTTCACGCATGATAGCCTCGGCGCGGGCAGTAAACAGTCCGCGCGGCAACTCGAAACCGTGAGGAAAATCGACATCG
>USIN01000291.1 GCA_900554715.1 uncultured Bacteroidales bacterium | reverse complement strand
GCCGTCGGCGATCACGGGCACGCCCGTGCCGCGCGCGGCGCTGGCTGCCGAGTAGATGGCCGAGAGCTGGGGAACGCCCACGCCGGCGATGATGCGCGTCGTGCAGATCGATCCCGGGCCGATGCCCACCTTGATGCCGTCGGCGCCGGCGTCGATGAGGAATTTGGCCGCCTCGGCGGTGGCGATGTTGCCCACCACCACGTCCAGTTCGGGGTATTTGGCCTTGATGCGGCGCAGCAGCGCCACGATGTTGGCCGAGTGGCCGTGCGCCGAGTCGAGGACGATGGCGTCCACGTCCTCGCCGACGAGCGCATCCACACGCTCCATCGAATCGCCCGTGACACCTACGCCGGCGGCTACGCGCAGACGTCCGAGTGAATCCTTGCAGGCGTTGGGTTTGTCTTTGGCTTTGGTTATGTCTTTATATGTGACAAGACCGATAAGGCGTCCGCTGTTGTCGACGACGGGCAGCTTTTCGATCTTGTGGCGCTGGAGTATTTCGGCGGCTTCTTCGAGGTTTGTCGACTGACTGGTAGTGACAAGATTTTCTGATGTCATCACTTCGTCAATCTTGCGCTCCGGGTCGCGCTCGAAACGCAAGTCGCGGTTGGTGACGATGCCGACGAGCATCTTGTTATCGTCGACGACAGGTATACCGCCGATGTGATATTCCTCCATCATGGCGAGGGCGTCTCTGACAGTCGAGCCGCGTTTGATGGTCACGGGGTCATAGATCATGCCGTTTTCGGCTCGTTTGACTGCGTGTACCTGACGCGCCTGTTCGGCAATGCTCATGTTTTTGTGTATGACGCCGATGCCGCCTTCGCGGGCGATGGCGATAGCCATGCTGGCCTCTGTCACCGTATCCATGGCTGCTGAAACCAGAGGCACGTTGAGGGTGATATTGCGCGAAAAGCGCGTTTTAAGATTGACACTGCGGGGAAGAACTTCCGAATAAGCCGGAATCAAAAGGACGTCGTCGAAAGTGAGACCGTCCATCTTTACTCGATCTGCAATAAAAGACATAAATATTATGTTTAGATTTTATTGCGCGCAAAGATACAAATTTTTTTCAAAATATTTTTCTGTGTCAATAAAAACTTGTTTGAAAAATTATCGGTCAGTGCTTTTGGCGAGAGCGCGGCGGCTGCGGTATTCGAGCATGGTGTTGACAGCCGACAGTACGAGGGCGATGCCGGTGATGAGCACGACTGCCGAATTGATCTCGCGAAGGCTCGTGAAAAGGATGATAACGCCTGACAGTATCATAAGCGCCGGTATGACGTAGAGATAGCCCGGCAGCACGAGCGGCCTGCTCATATAGCCTATGATGAGTATGTGATAGATGCCTCCGATAATCAGAAGCGCAGCGAAAAGATAGACGAAAATGCCGGCGAAGACATTCGGGAAGATGCACATGCACAGACCGAGGACAAGGCCTGCGACTGACATGATGCTCAGTTGGGTCTTGGTCGAGCTGTCGCCTTTGGCTGTTAGGCTGACATAGAGGCTGTAGGCACTCGGTATAATGAATGTGACGCCGATGAGTATCGATACCCAGGCCAGAAGATTGACGCGGTCGTTGAAGATGATAAGCAGTATGCCTGCGATGAAGAAAATGACAGCGGTCAGCGTGTTGCTTTTTGCGTTCATGATTTGAGAGATATGTTTGAGGTTAAACGATATTGAATTTTGTTGGTATACATTATATAGATATAATATATAGACACACGGTCGTGTGATAATGTTTGCGATTTTTTTGTCAGATTGGCCGAAAACACTATCTTTGTGGCTGAAAGGTTAAAAAAAGTTTCAACTAATATAAAAATTACAAATCAATGAAAGCATTAAAACGAGTATTGGTTGCCATCGTCATGGTCGTCATGACGGCGTCAGCAGCGTCGGCGCAGTTCCGCATCGGTCCGCGTCTGGGTGTCGAAGTCAACTCACTGAAGTTCAATGAAGACGTATTCAATTCTGACAACCGCGCAGGTTTTACGGGCGGTCTGATGGCAGAATTCAACATTCCTGTTGTCAATCTTGCTTTTGACGCGTCGGTGATGTATGTGCGCCGTGTCAAAGATATCAATTTCAAGAATGAGGATGGCGTGAAATCAAACAGCGATTATATCGAGATACCTATCAATTTCAAATGGAAAATCGGTCTGCCTGTGGTCGGCAAGATTGTCACCCCCTATATCTTTACCGGTCCGAGCTTCGCTTTCCTGACATCAAAACGCGCCATTTCAGAGGCTTTCAGCAA
>USIN01000290.1 GCA_900554715.1 uncultured Bacteroidales bacterium | reverse complement strand
ATGATTGTGATAGATTAGATGTGATGATATTAATTGTAGATTGTGTCTGACTACCGTGGGTTATAAGTCTTGACAGCCTTGATGTTCTTGACATTGCCGGTAGATTTTACGGGTGTGCCGGTCGAATATCTGATTTCGCCCTCGCCGTAGAGGTTGAGCTTCAGGTCGGATGACACCAGACCGCTGAGGTCTATCGTGCCGCTGCCGTTCATGACAAACGAGCTTTTAGGCGACGAGCCGCTGACGCTGATGCCGCCGCTGCCGCGGACGGTGCCGCTGAGAGTCGTGGCTGTCAGACGGTCGGCATAGATGTGGCCGCTGCCAGTGAGCGAGCAGTTGATGTTTGATGCGGTGATACCTGTGCCGAGCTCGATTTTGCCCGAGCCGGTGATGGTGACGTTGATATTCTGGGCCGAGCAGTCAGATAGCTTTATCGTGCCGGGACCCGAGACAATCAGAGCTAGCTCGTCGGCGGCGACAATGCCCGAACCTTCGATGGCGCCGTTGCCCGAGAGCGATATCACCTTCATGTTGCGGGGACAGTAGACAATCACGGGTATGCGGCCGCCGCGGCTTATCGGGCGGGCACCCTGGGCCACGGAGATGTAGAGCGACTGACCGGCGTGCTGTTTCTCGATGGCGTCATAGGCGCTGTGGTCGGCCGTGATGACGATCATGCCTGTCGAGTCGGCGACCTCACGCAGGTCGACCCGGCATGCTCCTTTTATATAAAGCTCGTCGAAGTCATTGGCTTTGAGCAGATGCCGTTCGGTCTGGGCGCTGGCGGCCGTTGCGGCTGACAGTGACAGCACCGAGGTCAGTATTATGATTGATGACTTGGTCATAATGAGATTTATATTGTCTGTCTGACGTTGGGTAAAATATCGTTTTCTATGTGATTGAGTATGTCGTTGAGTTCGTCGTATGTCGCGGCGCGCAGCATTGCGACGCGGGTGTCGCGGAAGTTGCTGATGCCTTTGAACAGCGGCGAGGCTGCGAGATGGCGGCGGATGTGCAGGATGCCCCGGTATTCGTCGATGCGGTCGATGCTCTCGGTAATCTGACGGCGCAGACATCTGAATTTGTCGGCCGTCGTCAGCGTGTCGGGGCGTCCGTCGAGCGCGTTCCTGAGCTGGCTGAATATCCATGGCGCACCGATTGATGCCCTGCCAACCATCACTCCGTCAACTCCATAACGCTCGAAGGCGGCTTTTAGTTTATCGCCGTCGGTGATATCGCCGTTGCCGATGACCGGGATGGTGAGCCTCGGGTTGGCTTTGACGGCTGCTATCGTCTCCCAGTCGGCAGTGCCGGTATACATCTGCGAGCGGGTGCGCCCGTGGACTGTCAGGGCCTTGATGCCGCAGTCCTGAAGCTGTTCGGCGAGGGTGACTATTATCTTTGAGTCGTTGTCCCATCCCAGACGGGTCTTGACGGTGACGGGCAGACTGACGGCGTCGACGACGGCACGCGTGATGGCGAGCATGCGTGGCACATCGCGCAGCATGCCGGCGCCGGCACCTTTGCCGGCTACTTTTTTGACCGGGCAGCCGAAGTTGATGTCGATGATGTCGGGCCCTGCGGCCTCGACTATCCTGGCGGCCTCGACCATGGTGTCGACGTCGCGGCCGTAGATCTGAATGGCTGTCGGGCGTTCGGCCGGGTTGATGGCGAGCTTGCGAGTCGTCGCGGCGATGTTGCGTATCAGGGCGTCGGCAGAGACAAATTCACTGTAGGTCATATCGGCGCCAAACTCTTTGCAGATGAGGCGGAACGAGATGTCAGTGACGTCTTCCATCGGTGCAAGCATAATGGGGCGCGGGCCCAAGTCGACATTTCCTATGCGCATATTCAGAGGCTCAAATTAAAACTTAGTGCAAAGTTAGTCATTATTCGGCTTTTTCATCGTCAAATCAGCCAAAAATGCGACCAACCGACTATAAAAGACGAAAAACAGGATCTACGCATACGCGTTATCCTAAAAATGAAAAACATGGACGGTCCAATTTTTTTGAGGAACGTCCATGTATAGGCAGTATCAAACTTCGATTTCAGTGAGGTGTTATCTAACTATAATTTTCTTACAGTTAGAACCTTGTCGTAAGATATATACACCAGCTTTGATATTTTCAACGGCATTGGATACATATACACCGTTTAGATTGTATATTTCTATAGCTTCTTCTGATGGATTGACATAAATGATATCATTGATTCCACTTTCACCTTCGAAAGTAAATTCAATCCATTCGCTTTCATATCTTTCATTATTAATTTGAGCTATCAAACGATATTTGTAAATATGGTTTAGC
>USIN01000289.1 GCA_900554715.1 uncultured Bacteroidales bacterium | reverse complement strand
GGAAACCCTCTGTGCTGGCGCAGCTTCATGCAAAACAGGCAGAGCGCAGCGCAGAGTGTTGACCGAGCCGTAGATGTTCGTGTCGATCATCAGATCGAGCTCGTCGTCGGTGATGTCGAGGATGGTATTTTTGCGGTGTATGCCCGCATTGGCGACAATACTGTCAATGCGGCCGAAACGCGCGACAGCGACGGCGACGGCGCGTTCGATATCATCGCGGCAGCGCGTGTTGCCTTCGACAAAGACCGTGTCTGCGCCGCATTCATCGACCAAAGCCGACGCAGCCTCAGCGTTGACGTCAAGGAAGACGACGGCCCAGCCCTCGGCATGGAACTTGCGCACAGCAGCCGCACCTATGCCTGTGGCACCGCCGGTTATGAAGACTGTTTTCATTGCTCGGCCTCGGGGTCTGTCTCCTCGTCGTATTTCTGGAAGAGGAAGTCATTATAGGGGAAGCGGGCCATGTGAATCTCGCGCGCCTTCTCGTAGATCTTCTGCTTGAGTTCATCGATGTTTATGCCGCGTTTGGCCGAGATGAAGACACAGTTGTCGTTCATCTTCGCCATCCAGGTAGCCTTGAGTTCGTCGAGCGATATGTTCTCGCGGGTACGGGGCGTCAGGTCATCGGCGTCCTTGGGCTTGTATGAGAATGCGTCGATCTTGTTGAAGACCAGTATCACCGGCTTGTCACCGCCGGCACAGATCTCGCGCAGGGTCTTGTCGACGACCTCGATCTGCTCCTCGAAGTTGGGGTGAGAGATGTCGACGACGTGGACGAGGAGGTCGGCGTCGCGCACTTCGTCGAGAGTAGACTTGAACGAGTCGACGAGGTGTGTGGGCAGTTTGCGGATAAAGCCGACAGTATCTGTCAGCAGAAATGGCAGATTGTCGATGATGACCTTGCGCACGGTCGTGTCGAGGGTGGCGAAGAGTTTGTTTTCGGCAAAGACGTCGCTCTTGCTCAACAGATTCATCAGGGTCGATTTGCCGACGTTGGTGTACCCGACGAGCGCGACGCGGGTAAGCTTGCCGCGGTTTTTGCGCTGCATCGACTTCTGTTTGTCGATGGCGACAAGCTCGGCTTTTAGGCGCGAAATCTTGTCGAGGATGATGCGTCGGTCGGTCTCGATCTGAGTCTCGCCGGGGCCGCGCATGCCGATGCCGCCGCGCTGGCGCTCGAGGTGGGTCCACATGCGGGTCAGACGCGGCAGCAGATACTGATACTGGGCCAGCTCGACCTGCGTCTTGGCGTTTGCCGTCTGGGCGCGTTTGGCGAAGATGTCCAGGATGAGGCTCGTGCGGTCAAGAATCTTGACACCGAGCTCGCGCTCGATATTGGCGACCTGCTTGACAGTCAGGTCGTCGTCGAAGATGACCATGCCGATGTCATTGGCCTCGACATACTGCTTTATCTCGTCGAGTTTTCCCTTGCCGACAAAAGTGCGCGGATTGGGATAGTCGAGCTTCTGGGTAAACATCTTAACCGTCTCTGCGCCGGCCGTGTCGGCCAGAAACGCGAGTTCGGCGAGATATTCGCCCACCTTGAGCTCGTTCTGCGTCGGCGTGACAAGGCCGACGAGAACGGTGCGCTCAGTAGTTTCTTTACTTATAACGAATTCTTTCATTTCACTAAAACACGGCGGGTAAAGTCGCCTGATGCTATAACATACAGTCCTTTGGGAAGGTTGATGACAGTCTCGCATGCCGAGACGGCGCCATTGAACCATGTGATGCCGTCGACACCATAGACAGCGACCTCACGTGGCCCGTCGCTCTCGATGACAAGACTGCCGCCGCGGGCGTATGCGTCCCAGCGGTGATAATCGGCGTCAGGCTCGAAGAGACCGCTCTGGCGGTAATCGCTCATCTCGAGGTTGTCGAGCATCCAGCGCTTGCCTTCGGTCTGCTCTACACGGAGTCTGACGGGACCGGCGGCATTGACAGTAAAGGTATATCGGGTATATGCCGACGATGTGACCGAACCGGTGCCGGCGGTGTTCCATGTCGTGCCGCCGTCTGCCGAATATCTGACAGCGAAGCTTACATCGCCGTCTTTGTTCCAGACGGCCGCATAGAACGAGACTGTGCCGATGCCGGCGACGCGGTCTTCGTCAAGCTCAACGTAGCTTGTGGCTGTCTTGCCGAAGCGGAGCGACTGCTTGCCCTCGTACTTGCTGTCGGGGGTTATACCGGCGTCGTGGAGGAACCACTTGGCCGCCGTGCCCTGATAGCTCTTGTCGGTGTAGTTGTTGACGCCCTCGGCCTCGAAGTCTTCGAAGAAGGCCACGGGAGCGACAGCCGAACCCGAGACGATGACGTCG
>USIN01000288.1 GCA_900554715.1 uncultured Bacteroidales bacterium | reverse complement strand
TGACTCTCGAGATTGCCGAGGGATATTCGGTCGGCCGCCTTCCTGAAGATGCAGACATCGACAATGCTTGGTTTAACGGCAGTATGCGCTACCGTCGGGAAGGCAACACCGTCACTGTGACAGGCACAATCCGGGGAGTCGCCACTGAGGCCTCCCTCGCCGACATCGCTGCCTGGAACTAGGCCGTCAAAGAAATCAGCCGCGTCAACAACGACGCCATAATATTAATCTCCGACAATTGATCTTTAACAACTGACCCCATGAAAGCACTGAGATATCTCGCCATGGCCGCGGCCATAGTTTTTGCAGGCGCGACGCAGTACAGCGCCACAGCCGCCATCGACAAAAAATTCCACGACAAAATCGCCGGAAAGATATGGAGCGACAATGATTCGATTTTCCGCCCCGACATCGCCATCCCCGACTCGCTTCTCGCGAATAACTCGGCCGTCATCATCAGCAAGCTCGACGATATCGAGGCTTATATCGAGAAGGTCGCCACGCCGTATAAGGCGTCGGGCTTTACCAACCGCATACGCCGCAAGCATCTCAGCCGCACGATGGTCAAGCTGCTCGACCGCTCGGCTTTCGACGATTTCTCTGAATTTGAGTTCAGCGAGAAAGCCTCGGTCACGAGTGTCGTCATCATATATAAAGGCGAGGTCGCTTTCGGCGCCCGCATACACTATCCCGACGGCACGGTCCGCGATGTCGATGTGAGCGAGGCCGTCGAGGTCGCCGACGGCAAGAAAGAGAAAGACAACGTCCGCTACAAGATAGCCGTTCCCGGTCTGACCGAGGGATGTGTGCTCGATGTCTTCAAATATTATGACGAGATCATCGAAGAACTCAATCTCGACAAGATCGATATGCCGCTGTATTCATCATATCCGATAATGAACCGTGTGATCCGCGGCAGTTTCGATCCCGAGCTCACCGTCGAATACAAGACTTTCAACGGCGCGCCCCGGCTCACGGCCGACTACTCTGACAACGAGCGCACCAAAGCCGGGCTTCATGCCGTAATGATACCGGCCATTCCAAACAAGAAATATGTCAACGCCAACCGCCAGCTGCCGTTCATCCGCATGAACTTCCTCAACAACACCTCGTCGATGTATCATCCGGCGACAGCGCGTTCGGGCGGTCTGCGCGCCAACATCCCGTCCGGCACATATTACCGCGACATCTTCAGCTATCTCAAGGACGCTGCCTATGACACACCGCTGCCCGGACGTGCCGCCAAGATTGTCAAGGACTACTATCTCAAGAGCAATCCCGGCGCCGGCGCGCGACAGGTGGCCGACGCCGCCGCTCTGGCTCTGCGCTATGTCAACGCCACCGCCGACGAGCGGTTCTCGTCTGACCGCAACGTTTTTCTCAATCTGCTTTATATCGATGTCCTCAACCGTCTTAAAGTCTATTCGCCAGACAGCATCGGTTTCGCGTTCTTCAATCCTGTCGACGAAGTGCCTACCGACGGCATATCGGCGTGGACCGAGCCGCGTTTCGTCACCATCGT
This sequence comes from uncultured Bacteroidales bacterium, assembly GCA_900554715.1. Taxonomy (GTDB): domain Bacteria; phylum Bacteroidota; class Bacteroidia; order Bacteroidales; family Muribaculaceae; genus CAG-873. Next base: position 801 of record USIN01000288.1, on the reverse strand, counting down.
CGGCGACAGCTGCTATGACGTGTCGGCCGCCTACCATTATCCGCCCGGCTGCATGGAGGCGCTTTTTATCGGACAGCAGGGCGGTGCCTTTATCGGTGACCGCAGGAAGCTGGCCCGCAACACGCTGCCGACAGTCGTCAATGTGCCTCAGCAGCGGCAGGGCAACACCCGTCTGGCCCAGACCGCCACGGCGACAATCACCCCTGACCGCAAGGTCAGACTCGAGCGCTCGATGAGACACACCGGGCTGTTTAAAGATGCCGTGGCCGGCATCACCGGCCGCTATGAGTGGATTGACACGGTCGAGAAGTTTCTGTGTATCCCCGCCGACAAGCGTTTCAAGGCCAAAGACCGTGATGTCATTGGGCGAGCGAAAGAGCTGCGCGATTTCTTCAGGGAAGAGTGTCACGACCTCGTAGGCGTCACGCCCGATTCGGTGCTCGGGTATTCGGTTACCTCGCGTTCGATTCTTCCGGGACGTAATCATGTGGCCTACGACGTCACCGTCGAGCTGCCCGATCTCGTCGAAGAGCTTGGCCCCGACGCCATGACTTTTGCTGTCGGCCGTATTTTCGGCAACCATACGCGACTCGTCGATGTCGAGCGCAACCGCATCTTCGACGCTGTGCTCAACGCTCCATATCAGGAGATGCGCTCGCTGACAATAAAGGTCCCCGAAGGCTACACGATTGACCCGACATCGCTCGAAAATCTCGCCGTCAGCAAACGCACACCCGTCGGCATGTTCTCTGTCTCGTCGGCCGTCGATCCCGACAGCGGCGACGTCACCCTCAACGCCCT
>USIN01000287.1 GCA_900554715.1 uncultured Bacteroidales bacterium | reverse complement strand
ACATGGCTCAAGATGCTGCATATCCTGCGTTTCTGGGCGTCGAAAGGCATCGACGGCTTCCGTTGCGACATGGTCCATATGGTGCCTATAGAGTTCTGGCGCTGGGCAATTACCAATGTCAAGTCACATTATCCGTCGATTGTCTTTATCGCCGAGATTTATGACGTGAACCTCTACCGCCCCTATATCTTCGACGGAGGTTTCGATTACCTCTACGACAAGGTCAACCTCTATGACACACTCCGCGCCGTCGAGTGCGACAACGTCTCTGCCGCCCGCATCACAAACTGCTGGCAGACAGTCGAAGGTATAGCTCCGCACATGCTCAATTTCCTCGAGAACCACGATGAACAGCGCTTTGCGTCGCCTCAGTATGCCGGCGACGCCGACAAGGTGCTGCCGTCGCTTGTCGTGAGCGCCATGATCAATACCGGTCCGATGATGATCTACGCCGGCCAGGAACTCGGCGAACCGGGCACCGACGCCGAGGGCTACAGCGGCTATGACGGACGCACGACCATCTTCGACTACTGGAGCATCTCCTCAATCCGCCGCTGGCTCAACGGCGGCGCATGCGACGGCGAACTTTATCCGGCGACACAGCGCCTGCGCGAGATGTACCGCCGCGTGCTCACCCTATGCAACAGCGAGCAGGCTATCAGCCGCGGACGCTTCTTCGACCTGATGTATGTCAACTATGACAACCCCGGCCTCGACCCTCACCGCGACTATGCCTTCATACGCGCCACAGCCGACGAACTGCTGCTCATCATCGTCAACTTCGCCGATCATGACAAAGACATCGCCCTTAACATACCCCGCCACGCGTTCGACATACTCGATTATCCGCAGGGTACAGCCAATGCCTGCGAACTGCTCGGCGACACAAAAGAAAAAGACAAGCCCTTTGCCGCCGACCGCCGGTTTACCACCCCGGTCAAAGCCCACGGCGCTGTTGTCTGGAAAATAAAGAAAAAAGACATAAAAGACTGTGTATCGGCAACTAAAGTCACCACTCCAAAAGCCGGAACAAAAAAATCCGCAGTCAAGCAAACATCTAAAGCAAAAAAGAGCTAATTTTGCAGTTGGAAAATCGTTATACTTTCTTACAATATGGATACGTCCCTACCCCCCTTCAAAATTTTCTCAGGAACCAATTCCCAGTACATGGCTGAAGAGATCTGCAAAGAACTCGGCGTCGAAATGGGCAAAATGAACATTCAGCACTTTGCCGACGGCGAATTTGAAGTCTCGTTTGAAGAATCGGTTCGCGGTCGCGAAGTCTACCTCGTGCAGTCAACCTTCCCCAACAGCGACAATCTCATGGAGCTGCTTCTGATGATTGACGCCGCCAAACGCGCATCGGCCAAATCGACCATCGCCGTGATGCCCTACTTCGGATGGGCCCGTCAGGACCGCAAGGACAAACCGCGTGTGTCTATCGCCGCCAAACTTGTCTCAGACCTTCTGATGGCTGCCGGTGTCGACCGTGTCATAACGATGGATCTCCATGCCGACCAGATTCAGGGATTCTTCAACGTGCCCGTTGACCACCTCTATGCCTCGTCGGTGTTCATTCCCTACATCCAGTCTCTGAAGCTCGAGAATCTTGTGATCGCCAGCCCCGACGTCGGCGGCGCCAAACGCGCTAACAGCTACGCGAAATATCTCGACGTACCCCTGGTGCTATGCCACAAGCAGCGCGCCAAAGCCAATGTCGTAGCCAAGATGACTGTCATCGGTGATGTCAAAGACAAAAACGTCATCATCGTCGACGATATGGTCGACACAGCCGGCACTATCGTAAAGGCCTCGGAGCTGATGATCGAGAACGGAGCAAAATCTGTCCGCGCCCTCTGCACACACGCCATCATGAGCGACCCCGCGACAGAGCGCATCAACAACAGTCCGCTGACAGAGATGATATTCACCAACTCGATTCCCTATCGCAAAGAATGCAACAAATGCACGATTCTTTCGGTCGCCCGCCTCTTTGCCGATACCATCCGCCGAGTACACTCAAACGAATCAATTTCGTCACAGTACCTCATAAAATAAAAATTCATACTTTTTATAACATTAAGATGCGTCAGACCCTCTCCGGTCGGGCGCATCTTTGCGTTTATATACTCTCGCAGATGTTCTTTACACTGCAGCAAATAGGAGAGCGTGGCCGCACTTTAATAGCTTTATTCACAACATATTAGCCGCGAGGGTTAAAACCCTCGCTTCATAGTTTTCCAACGATGTCAATGTGCGTTTGACATCGGTTTGACTTTTTAGGTGCGCGGGGATGTCTGCCGCTAAAGTGGTCGTGGGTGGGGT
>USIN01000286.1 GCA_900554715.1 uncultured Bacteroidales bacterium | reverse complement strand
GTGTTGGGCGAAGCCGGATTCGAGAGTTTTGTCCCCGACGACAACGGGCTCACGGCATACGTCAAAAAAGAGCTCTACGATGCCGACGCCGTCGGCGCAGCTGTCGCTGATTTCCCTTTTGACTGCCGCATAGACTTTCGCGACACACTCGTCGAAGGCCGCGACTGGAACGCCGAATGGGAGAAAAACTATTTCAAGCCCATCGTCGTCGGCGACAGATGTGTCATCCACAGCTCATTCCACACCGACATACCGCGCGCCGAATATGACATCGTCATTGACCCGAAGATGGCTTTCGGCACAGGGCACCACTCGACGACATCTCTGATAATCAGACAGCTCCTCGACGCCGACCTCGAGGGGCGGTCAGTCATCGACATGGGCACAGGCACGGGTATCCTCGCCATTCTGGCTGCCATGCGCGGCGCCTCGCCGGTGACAGCGATAGAGATTGATGCTTTCGCTTATGAGAACGCCGTGGAAAACGTACGTCTCAACGGCCACGCCGAAATCAAAGTCCTTAACGGCGACGCCTCGTTGCTCGCAGGCGTTACGCCGGCCGACATCTTCATCGCCAACATCAACCGCAATGTCATCACCGGCGATCTCGACCGCTATGCCCCGGCGGTCAAGCCCGGCGGCATGATGCTTCTGAGCGGATTCTATCAGGGCGACGACGCCGACATCGTCAGCCGCGCCGCTGCCGCCCGGGGTTTCGCTACCGTCGGCATGAGTGTCGATAATAACTGGTGCTGTCTCAAACTGATAAAAAACTGATATGAAACATCTGCTGCTGACCATACTGACGGCAATGGCTCTTGCCTTAAACGTATCAGCCTCGTCAAACGAAGATAAAACGCCGGTGCGCGACCACGGTCATTTTGCCTGGGGCGCAGAGGTCGGCGGCTCTATCGACATGAGTGCCAACGATATGTCAACTATCGATTTCACCGCTTTGGTAGGCTACAGACGCTCATGGATGAAATTCCTCGGAGTCGGCGCAGGCATGGATATAATGGTCAACAGCTCATGTCGCTCATTCCCGATATTCGCCAATCTGAAGACAAGTTTCTCGAGCCGGCCGCAGCTGTTGTTTATGGACGTGCGCGCCGGTCTGTCGGTCAATTATCTGCCTGACGACCTCACGCAGACAGGCGCCTACGCCTTTGCCGGTGTGGGCTTCAATCTCGCGTCAGGGAAAAAATTCGCTTCACATCTCACACTCGGCTACAGCTTTGTCGACCGGCGCGATGTCAATCACAACGAACATCATATCGAATTCTCTCCGCTGCACTATGCATCGGTGCGTCTCGGCATCGCATTCTGAAATGCATTTATCGACATCAGATCAGCACAACGGACATTGACTGCATAACAAAACATACAAACCCCGACGCAAGTCAGGCCTCTAAGGCAAAGACGGCGTCGGGGCTGTTGTTTCAGTTGAGCCTATATTCTCACTTTACATCGCGCTTGAGGACGTAGACGGCGCCGGCGTAATCAGGTTCGTTGGTGATTTCGTTGACGAGGTCTGAGTAGACGACCTTGCCTTCTTCATCGACAATGAGAACCGCGCGGGCCAGCAGACCTTTGAGCGGACCGTCTACGAGTTCGACGCCATAAGCCTTTGCGAATGCAGGCGAACGGAAAGCCGACGCCGTGACGACGCGCTGCAGACCCTCGGTCGTGCAGAAACGCGACATGGCGAAGGGCAGATCCATCGAGACACAGATGACGACTGTGTTGTCAAAGTCAGCGGCCTCCTTATTGAAACGGCGCACCGAAGCGGCGCAAACCGCCGTATCAAGGCTGGGGAATATATTGAGCACTACGCGTTTGCCGCGATAATCTGACAATCTGACTTCAGACAAGTCGACGGCTGTAAGGGTAAAGTCGGGCGCGTTTTCGCCTGCGACGGGAACATTGCCGCTTGTGTGGCAGGGTGCTCCTTTGAAATAGAGTGTTTCCATATATCGAAGAATTTTTTATTGTTGTTATTTTCCGGCAGATGTCACTGTCTTTTGTATAACAACATCCGTCAGGTCATTGTTGTAGCCGTTGATGATTTCTTTTACGACGGCGTCGCGGTCGCAGATGATGATGACAGGGGTCGCCGTGACGCCACAGTCACGGGCGAGACGTCGTGCGCTCATCAGTATGTGCTCGCCTTCGCGGGCAGCTCCTGTCAGAGCCTCGATTGCGTCGATATCGTTGGATACGAAGGCAAAAATAATATCAGTCTGCATCGGCATGGCGTCGGCGGCACGGCGCAGAGCCTCGACGGTGGCACCGGCGCTTCCGATCTCGCTGTCGAGAACCGCGATGACCGTCGGCACGGCAAAACCGTCGTCTTT
>USIN01000285.1 GCA_900554715.1 uncultured Bacteroidales bacterium | reverse complement strand
CACCCGAGGATTCATATGGCGCAAGCGAGATCGGCGCCGCCATCGAATCGTTCTCTGACGAATACCGCATTCCTTTCTCGATGCACGTAGCCGGCTACAAATACAACGAAATCGCCGAGAAGATGAATCTCCCGCTCGGCACAGTCAAGAGCCGCATCTTCTTCGCCCGCAAGAAACTTCAGGAACAGTTTGCCGACTATCGCTAAACTGTCGCAAAAGACATATCAGACAAAAAAGGTTTCCCAGACCTCTCTCCGCGCAAACTTTCTCCTGTCCCATATATACACAGACTTAGCCAAAATCAAGAATAAAACAGTCATAGAGATTTATCATACATAGTATTATGCCAAGAGCCCGCACCACACAGCGGGCTCGTTTTTTTGCATGCGGCTTTATGCGCACAGGCGTTTGAGGCTGTTTTGAGACGCGTTTTTGGTTTTGTGTGAATTATTTTCTAAATTTGCACATTAATATAATCGTTAAACAAGCAACAAATCAGGTAAAAAGAATATGGCACAACAAGAAGACGTGTTCAAAAAGATAGTCGCACATGCCAAGGAATATGGTTTTGTGTTTCAGTCAAGCGAAATCTATGACGGTCTCGGCGCGGTCTATGACTACGGTCAGAACGGCGTGGAGATGAAAAACAATATCAAGCGCTACTGGTGGGAGGCCATGACGCTGCTGCATGAGAATATCGTGGGCATCGACTCGGCTATATTCATGCATCCGACCATCTGGAAGGCTTCGGGTCACGTAGATGCGTTCAACGACCCGCTGATCGATAACCGCGATTCGAAGAAGCGTTATCGCGCCGATGTGCTCATCGAAGACCAAATCGCCAAATATGACGACAAGATAGAGAAAGAGGTTGCCAAGGCGCGCAAACGTTTCGGCGATAGCTTTGACGAAGCTCTCTACCGCCAGACCAATCCGCGCGTCATGGAGCATGTCGCCAAGCGTGAGGCTCTTCACGAGCGATTCGCCAAAGCGATGAACGCCAATGATCTTGAAGAACTCCGTCAGATTATTCTCGACGAAGAAATCGTCTGCCCGATTTCAGGTACAAAGAACTGGACAGAGGTGCGTCAGTTCAACCTCATGTTCAAGACAGAGATGGGTTCGACGGCCGACGGCTCGATGACCGTTTATCTGCGTCCCGAAACAGCCCAGGGCATCTTTGTCAACTATCTCAACGTGCAGAAGACCGGCCGTATGCGCATACCTTTCAGCATCGCCCAGATCGGCAAGGCGTTCCGCAACGAGATTGTGGCCCGTCAGTTTATCTTCAGAATGCGTGAGTTCGAGCAGATGGAGATGCAGTTCTTTGTACGTCCCGGTGAAGAGCTCAAATGGTTCGAGACCTGGAAACAGACCCGTCTGCGCTGGCACAAGGCCCTCGGCCTCGGCGACAGCAAATACCGTTTCCATGACCACGACAAGCTGGCGCACTATGCCAACGCCGCGACCGACATCGAATTCGAGATGCCTTTCGGATTCAAGGAAGTCGAGGGTATACACTCGCGCACAAACTTCGATCTTTCGCAGCATGAGAAGTTCTCAGGCAAAAAGATACAGTATTTCGACCCCGAGCTCAACGAGAGCTATACGCCCTATGTCATCGAGACCTCGATCGGCGTCGACCGCATGTTCCTGAGTGTCTTCTGCTCGAGCTACGAGGAGCAGAAACTCGAGGGCGGCGACACCCGCGTCGTCCTTCACCTGCCCGCGCCGCTGGCTCCGGTCAAATGTGCCGTGCTTCCTCTTGTCAAGAAAGACGGACTGCCCGAAAAGGCCCGCGAGATTGTCGACGACCTCAAGTTTGATTTCGCGACACACTATGAGGAGAAAGACACTATCGGCAAGCGTTACCGCCGTCAGGATGCCATCGGCACTCCTTATTGCATCACTGTCGACCATCAGACTCTTGAGGACAACACGGTGACGCTGCGCGACCGCGACACAATGGAGCAGACCCGTGTTCAGGTGGCCGACCTCCATAAGCTCATCCATGACCGTGTCAGTCTGACATCGCTGCTGCGCAAACTCGGTTAATCACAATCAATAAAAGCATATAATTATGGATCAACCCGTTCAACAAAAGAAATCACCGACCAAGTGGATTGTCCTCGGCGTCGTTGTTGTTGCGGTTCTGGCGCTTTTCGGCGGCGGATGTTCAAACTACAACAAGCTCGTGACATCCGAACAGGACGTAGATCAGGCCTGGGCTGACGTTCAGGTGCAGTATCAGCGTCGTCTCGACCTTATCCCCAACCTCGTCGAGACAGTCAAGGGCTATGCCGCACACGAGAGCGAGACATTCGAGTCGGTCACTCGTGCGCGTGCCGGTCTGTCGGACGCTTATAACGCCGCCGACTCACTGATGAAGACCACGCCCGACAACGCGGCCGCATTCGAGCGCTATAACGCATCGCAAGCACAGCTCGGCCGCGCCTTCAACGCCTATGTCA
>USIN01000284.1 GCA_900554715.1 uncultured Bacteroidales bacterium | reverse complement strand
AAGGGTTGCTGAAGACCCCTCAGCGCTCTGCCAAGGCGCTTTATTATCTGACTTCGGGCTACAGGGTCAATCCCGGCGAGATGATCGAGCAGGCATTGTTTGATCATGAAGGCTCGAAGATTATAGTGGTCAAGGATATCGAATTCTATTCGATGTGCGAGCATCATATCCTGCCGTTTTTCGGACGCATATCAATCGGATATATCCCCGACGGCAAGATTATAGGCCTGAGCAAGGTCGCGCGTGTTGTCAACGCCTATGCCCGTCGCCTTCAGGTGCAGGAGCGTCTGACGGCTCAGATTTGTGATGAAATCAAGGCCACGGCCGGAGCAAAAGGTGTCATCGCCGTCTGCAACGCCCAGCATCTGTGCATGAAGATGCGCGGAGTCGAGAAGCAGGATTCATCGACGACGACAATCGATTATAACGGTGTCTTCGAGGACAATCAGTCGTTGAGAGACGAGTTTATGAGGATGCTTGCCGTCAAATAAAAGGGCAACATATTAAGATATAATAAAATAAAGAGCCTGTTTTTTGAAAGCAGGCTCTTATTTTGTGTCGTAATCTTCGTCGTCATCATCGAGGTCGTCGAAATCAAAATCGAAGTCCCAGCCGTTGTCGTAGACGTTCTCGGTGAATTTCGACAGCTCGCGTCCTTCGCGTTTTGTCGGTCGTCCCAGGCCTTTGCGGCGGTCGACGAAGCCCGATATTTTCACGACCTCAAGCAGGTCGTATTGCGATTGCGGCGTGATGTTCTCCATGTATTCGGGCACGAGCTTGGCACCGAGGCGGTTTTCGGTGAGCGCCAGCACCCTGAACGAGTATGTCACGGGTGGTTTGCGAATGTTGACGATGTCGCCGACTTTTATCATTCTCGCAGGTTTGGCTATCACGGCCGAGTCGCCGCTGCCAATGGTGACGCGACCTTTCTTGCAGGCCTCGGTTGCGATGGTGCGCGTCTTGAAGATGCGCATTGACCAGGTCCATTTGTCGATTCTGACTTCTGCTTTTGCCATGAGTGCGGTTTATTTATTGTTGTATTTACACATTGAGTTCTGGATGCCGGCCAAAACGAATTCCTTTATGGCTTCGACAGCTGTTTCGAGTCTCGGACCGATGGCTTTTTCTTCGTCGTCAGTGAATTTGCCCAGAACATAGTCAATCTGGCATCCCCGAGGATAGTTGTCGCCGATGCCGAAGCGCAGACGCGGATAGGAATCGGTGCCGAGCATGGCGGCGATGTTCTTTAGACCGTTGTGGCCGGCGTCGCTGCCGCGGGGCTTTAGCCTGATGGCGCCGAAGGGCAGGGCTATATCGTCGACACAGACGAGTATGTCGTTTATGTCGATATTCTCTTTATCTTTCCAGTATCTGACGGCGTTGCCGCTCAGATTCATGTATGTCGAGGGCTTTAGCAGGACGAGCTGTTTGTTTTTGAGTCTCATGCGGGCGATGTCGCCATAACGCTCGGTTGAAAAAGAAATATTGGATGCCTCGGCTAAGGCATCCAATATTCTAAATCCTATGTTGTGGCGCGTATCACGGTATTCGCTACCGATATTGCCGAGACCAACAATCAGATATTTCATATCAGGTCAATTACTTTGCAGCAGTAGCGGCAGCACCACGTGCGGCACGTGTCAGCTGAACAGCGCAGACGACAGCGTTCTTGGCGTTGACGAGTTCGAGACCTTCGAAGTGGAGGTCGCCGACTGCGAGAGATTTGCCGAGACCGAGATTGTCGACGTTGATGACGAGACGTTCGGGAATGTTGGTGTAGACAGCTTTAACGCGGAGTTTCTTCATCGAGAGGGTGAGCTTACCACCGGCCTTGACACCTTCGGCGTGGCCGTCGAGTTTGACGGGAACCTCGATTGTGACGGGTTTCTTGTCGTTTACTTCGAGAAGGTCGAGGTGAAGGATGTTGTCTTTAACGGGGTGGAACTGGATATCTTTGAGGACAGCCATGCGTTTTTCGCCGTTGATGTCGAGCTCGATAGCGTAGATGTCGGGTGTGTAGATGAGTTTGCGCACAGCGTCGTTGGTCACTGTGAGGTCGGTTGTGATGAGACCTTTGCCGTTGCCGATTTCTACGATTTTTTCGCCGTCTTTGAGCGTGCCTTTGTAGGGGAGTTCGATTACTTCACCACCGTTGAGCACTACGGGAATTTTACCTTCTGCGCGGAGGGCTTTGGTTGCTTTTTTGCCGAGCTCGACGCGGGGAGCGGCTGACAGTTTGAATACTTCCATTTTGAATTGATTTTGATTGTGTTACTAAAAATTAAGATGCTTCTTAATTTCCCATCACACGGGATGCTAAAAAGCGACTGCAAAGTTAATGATTTATTTCGGTCTGTGCAACTATTTTGTTATTAAGAAGAATAATTCGTAACTTTGGCATCTGTTTTGCTATAGGTATATCGATTGAAAGTCTGCCTTTGGTGAACAACATCGTCTTTCAGTCGCTTATTTTACTGATTAATTTTCCAAGAGATACTTACAGACATACAT
>USIN01000283.1 GCA_900554715.1 uncultured Bacteroidales bacterium | reverse complement strand
CCGAGCCTGTGCCGTGGCAGCGCTGGCAGGTGACGAAGGCAGTGCCGTCTTTGGCGCCTGTGCCGTTACAGTGGTCGCATTTGACGAATGTGGGTATCTTGAGGGTCTTTGTGGCTCCTTTCGATATTTCTTCGAGTGTGAGCTTGACGTGGATGCGCAGGTTGCTGCCGCGGCGCTGTGTCTTGCGCGGACGGCTGCCTGTGGCTGGGCCGAAGCCGCTGTAACGGCCACCGCCACCCATGTCGCCGAATATATCGCCGAACATCGAGAAGATGTCGTCCATCGACATGTTGCTCTGGTAGTAGCCGCCACCGCCGGCACCGCCGCCGAATCCCTGCGGACCCATGCTGTGACCGTAACGGTCGTATTTGGCGCGCTTGTCGGGGTCGCTGAGGACTTCGTAGGCCTCGGCGGCCTGTTTGAATTTCTCCTCGGCCTCCTTGTTGCCCGGGTTGACGTCGGGGTGGTATTTACGTGCCATGGCGCGGTAGGCCTTCTTGATTTCGTCGGCCGAAGCGGTCTTAGACACGCCTAAAAGTTCATAATAGTCTTGTTTGTCTGCCATACTTCGATGGGTTTTATTATTGTCCTACGGCTACTTTTGCGTGGCGCAGCACTTTGTCGTTTATCATATAGCCTTTCTGAGTGGTGTCGACGACCTTGCCTTTGAGGTCGTCGCTCGGGGCGGGAATCGAAGCGATGGCTTCGTGGAGCTCGGGGTCGAATTCCTTGCCAGTCGAATCCATTGCCTTGACGCCGTTTGACTCAAGGTATTTGACGAGTTTGTTGTATATCAGCTCCATGCCGCTGCGTACGGCTGCAGCGTCGTCGGCATCGGCAGTAGCGGCGAGACCGCGCTCGAAGTCGTCGACGATGGGGAGCAGGCCGGCGAGCACTTTTTCGGCGCCGTTGCGCAGAATCTCGCTTTTTTCCTTGACAACGCGTTTGCGGTAGTTGTCAAATTCGGCCATGAGGAAGAGGTATTCTTTTTTTTCTTTTTCGAGGGCTGCTTGTGTGGCTTCGAGGTCGCGGGCAAGATCCTGTTCGGTTTCTTCGCTATCTTCTGCGGCGCTGTCGTTTTCGGCGTCGAGAACATCCATGACTTCGGGAGCGTCGTCGGCTTTGTGCTCCTTGCGGGCTTCTTTGCCTGATTTATTCTTGTTTGTTTCCATAATCTTTGGTTTGTTTCATTGCATATCATAAAGCAAAAACATTGCCAAACTCGTCGATTGGCATTCTCTCGCTTTAAAAGTAAACAAATCGGAGGCTATATCGTTCAAGAAAACTTGATTATGTCGACGAGTATATCGCTATCGTGACTGACAGCGGCGGCAGCGGCACGTGCCGCGCCGATGTCGTCGAAGAGGCCGAAGACTGCTGCGCCAGAGCCCGACATGGCCGCATAGACGGCTCCGCTGTCGATGAAATGACGCTTTAGGGCAGCTGTGGCGGGCGCTTTGGCGAAGACCGACGTCTCGAAATCGTTTTTCAGACCTGCGCGCTGCCATTCGCCGACGGGAAGTGTGATGATGCTGTCGAGCGACGGCGAGTTTTCAGACGGTGTGACGCCGGCATAGGCCCCGGCTGTCGAGACGGCGACGCCGCGCGGTTTGGCGATGGCGATGGCCATGGGTGCGGCGGAGAGTTCGACGGGACGGAGGACTGTGCCTGTCGATGTCGCCATCATGGGTCTGTTATAGATGAAAAACGGGCAGTCGGCGCCGATGCCGGCGGCTATGGCGGCAAGCTGCTCTCTGTCAAGACCGAGGGCGAAAAGCCCGTTGAGGCATGTGAGTGTGAAGGCCGCGTCGGCCGAGCCTCCGCCGAGGCCGGCTCCGTCGGGGATAATCTTATGGAGATAAATGTCTACCGGGGGGATGTCGACTGTCGCGGCCAATGCGCGGTAAGCCTTCATGACGAGGTTTTTTTCGGGCGGACAACCGACGGCGCGGCCACTGACAGTCAAGGTCGTGCCGGTGCCGGACGACGGAACAATCTCGAGGATGTCGCGCCAGGGGACGGGCACCATCAGGGTCTCGATGTCGTGATAGCCGTCGGGGCGGCGGCGCAATATGTTGAGGCCAAGGTTGATTTTGGCGTTGGGGTAGACAATCATGCTTTCAGAATTCTTTAAGGCGGTGATAAAGAGTGTGGACCGGCAGGCCCATGACGTTATAGTAGCAGCCTTCGATGCCTTTGATGCCGACGGCGCCGATCCATTCCTGTATGCCGTAGGCTCCGGCCTTGTCGTAGGGCCGGAAGGTGTCGACATAGGCGTCTATCTCGTCGTCGCTCAGCTGTGCGAACTCGACGACGGTTGTCTCGTCGAAGCTGATGCTGCGGTCTCTGGCCGTGACAGTGACGCCGGTGACGACTTTGTGGCGTCGTCCCGAGAGGCTTCTGAGCATGGCGACGGCATCGTCGCGACCGGCGGGTTTGCCGAGGATGCGGCCGTCGATGATGACGACTGTGTCGGCGGTGATGATGATTTCGTCGTCGGCGAGGAGGTCTATGT
>USIN01000282.1 GCA_900554715.1 uncultured Bacteroidales bacterium | reverse complement strand
AGGCCGAGACCTGAAGCCGTCGGAAGCATGAACTGCCACAGACCCGTTGCACCGGCGCGTGAGACTGCGACAGGATTGAGGGCCGACTCGATGACGGGGAGGTATTTCAGTTCGAGGGGCATGCCGCGTTTGTCAAGAGCCTGTTCGAAAATCGGCATATAATAGAGGCTCATGCCGAGCATATTCTCGACGAGTTGCTTCTTTCGGTCGGCATACATGTTTATAAAGCTTTTGACGACGGAGTTGAAAGGCATCTCGATGACTGTCGGCAACTGTCCGAGGCGGTCGATGATGACTTCGTCGGGTGTATCGACCGAAGGACGCGAGTCAGCCTCGCGGTCGAGAACGGCATAGTTGCGGAGATACCAGTTTTCCTGCATCTTCTTTATGTCGGTCTCGAAGCTTTCGGGATAGATTATGGTGTTGTCGTGTATCGAATCCTTGATGGTCAGGAGCGACTGTGCCGCCGCGCCGAAAATGAAGGCCGAGGCAGCGACTGCAGTCAGATATCGTTTGAAGTTGATTTGAGGCATATCGTTGGGTTAATGGAGGTTGAGCGTATCAGAAAGTCAGTGCCCAGAGCAGGCCGAATGATGGTTTTGATCCCCGTCCGTCTCTGAACACGGCCGGGGTGACATCGATGGACAGCTCGGGAGTGACGTCGAAGTGCGAGAGCGAGGCGTCGACATAGGCGTCGACCATGGCTATGAGATAGACGCCGACCATGCAGATGACGCAGAGGTCGCGGTTGCGGCGGTAGAAGTTCTTGCGGGAGCGCAGAAGGTTTGTCAGCCAGGTCTTGTCGAGGTCTTCCTCTTTTGTCGTTGGGGGGAAGAAGTCCATGTATGACTTGGTCGACGGGTCGGTGTCCATGATGTCGCGGTATGCTTTCGTGTAGTCAGAGAGCATGCCGTTGTTCCATGATGTCGCGTAGCCGAGACCCATGAAACCGCCGATAACGATGGGGAGTTTCCAGTAGCGCCGGTTGTAAATCTGGCCGAGTCCGGGGAAGAGTGCCGACATCCAGACGGCACGTGTCGGGTCGGGATTGAAGGTCGTCTCGCGTTCCTCCCACACGTCGTAGGGGCTGTATTTGACGACATTGACCGTGTCGGCGCTGACGACAGAGAGCGAGTCGCCGCGTGTGTCGAATTCGAGGCCTTCGACGACGGCGGCTTTTTCGATGGGCGCTCCGACGGGTATGCTGTCGGGGAATTCGCCCTCAGGCACATCGGCCGAGACCGAGGCGGCCACGCAGAGCATGGACGTCAGCGCGGCCGTGCGCAGACGGCGTATGATTGAGGGTATAGTGATTGGTTTTGACGGCATTTTTTGTTGCGGAGGCTATTGCTGTTTTAGTGTGTCGAAGAGCGTGATGAGCCTTTCGAGGTCGTCGTCGTTGTCGAAGGGGAAAGTGATTTTGCCTTTGCCCGATTTGTCGCAGGTAAACTTCACGTTGGTCTTGAATGCCGACGACAGATGCTTCTTGAGTATGTCGTAGTCGCCTGAGGTATATCGCGAGCTGCCGGTCTTGGGGGCGATGTCGGTTTTGGCGATGTCGCCGTTCTGGTAGGCTTTGGCGAGTTCTTCGACGCGGCGGACTGACAGGCCGTGACGCAGCGTGTCGTTGTATAGCTTGAGCTGCAGCGACGGGTCGGAGATGGTCAGCAGCGCGCGGGCATGACCCATGTCGACGCGTTTGTCGCGAAGGCCGAGCTGTACTTCGGCGGGCAGTTTGAGCAGGCGCAGGAAGTTGGCGATTGTGGCGCGCTTCTTGCCGATGCGCTCGCTGAGACGTTCCTGTGTGAGGTTATACTGGTCGATGAGTTTCTTGAAGGTCAGGGCGATTTCGATGGCGTTGAGATCTTCGCGCTGGATGTTCTCGATGAGAGCCATCTCGGTCAGCTCGACCTCGTTGGCTGTGCGGATATAGGCGGGGATGGTCTTGAGCCCGGCCTTGAGGGCGGCGCGGTATCGGCGTTCGCCGGCGATGATCTGGTAACTCTCGGGTCCGAGCTTGCGAAGCGAAATCGGCTGTATGACACCGAGTTCGCGGATTGAGGCGGCGAGGTCGTCGAGAGCTTCCTCGTCGAAGGTCGTGCGCGGCTGTTCGGGATTGGGGCTTATCATCGACAGGTCGATGTCGTTTATGGCTGACGAACCTCTTGCGGGTACGTCGTCCATCGATATGAGAGAGCCGAGGCCTCGCCCCAGTGCGTTTCTTTTCGGTTGTGACATGATGGTTTATATTGAAGCTTATTTACCCTTGTGCTTGGCTATTATTTCTTTGGCGAGCATGATATGACTTGTGGCGCCGCGGCTCTCGGGGTCATAGAGCAGGGCGGGGAGTCCGTGGCTCGGCGCCTCACTTAGACGTATGTTGCGTGGGATGACGGTGTTGAAGACCATATCGCCGAAGTAGCTTTTGAGCTCTTCGTAGATCTGGTTGGCGAGACGCAGGCGCGCGTCATACATCGTCAGCAGGAAGCCTTCGATCTGGAGCGAGGGGTTGAGTCGCGATTTGATGAT
>USIN01000281.1 GCA_900554715.1 uncultured Bacteroidales bacterium | reverse complement strand
CGCGCCGTATTCCTGCTTCCGCGCACGCCGGAGCTGCGCTCCTCGGCGTACGCGGCTATCAGTAAAGTCATCGCCCTTCAGGCGATTTTGCTGCCTTACAGACGATTTTTTGCCCTTCAGGCGATCTTCTCAGCCTTCGATATCCATAACGGCCAGCTATTTCTCTGTCTTATCTGCGGCGCAGGCGGCGATGGGGGCGCTCATGGGCGATTTGTAGCTGCGGGCGTAATATTCGGCGAGCTGACGCTCGAGGCGACTGACGACGCTGGCATAGCGCGGGTCGTTGGCGAGGTTGTGCTTCTCCTGCGGGTCTTTTTCGTAGTCATAAAGCTCGAGTGCTATGACCTTCGACGCATCGAAAGGCATATAGGTCTTGAAGCCTTTGGTCCACTGCACCAGACGGTAACGCCGGTCGCGTATGGCGTAGCCCGTGATGTCGTCGGCGAGTTCGTCGGCCTTGCCGCGCAGGTCGGTGTCGCTGTTGATGGTGTAATCCTCGGTGCATGTGCGGCTGAACTGGCTGATGGCATAGTCTTTGACCTTCTTGCGGGGATTTTTCATCACCGGCACGAGGCTGACGCCGTCGAGCGGCTGCGGCTGCGCGGTGCCCGTCAGCTCGCATACAGTCGGGAAAATGTCGAGAAATTCGACGACAGCGTCGGTCTTGACTCCTTTCTTCATACCCGGCGCGGCGATGAGCATAGGCACACGGGTGGCCTGCTCGAAGTCGGTTATCTTGTTCCACAGGCCGTGGTCGCCCAGATGATAGCCGTGGTCGCCGAAGAGTATTATTATCGTGTTGTCGGCCAGACCGTTTTCATCGAGAGCCTTGATGAGCTTGCCCACCTGGGCGTCGACATACGAGATGCAGGCATAGTAGGCGTGCAGCAGGCGGCGCTGCGTGGCCTCGTCGAGATGGCGGGTGTCGATATAGCTTTCGAAAGGCGGTATGTCGGAATAACCTTTGATTTCAAGAGAGTTGTGGTAGGCATATTCGACAGGGTCTGACGCCATGTCCTGATATTCGGCCACAGGCATCTTGTCGCGCTCATACATGTCCCAGTATTTCTTCGGGGCGCAGAAGGGCAGGTGGGGCTTCTTGAATCCCACCCCGAAGAAGAACGGTTTGCCGCCGTCCTTGAGCTTTTTCATCGTTTTGACGGCCTCGTCGGCGATGACGCCGTCCATATAGCCCTCGTCGGGCACGTCGGCACACTCGGTTGCCACGCGGCCGTTGCCGAGGGCGTATGTCGCGCCCGGTGTCTTGACGTATGGCAGCGACCACGACAGCGGGTCGTCCTTGACGGCCTTGTCGCGCAGTGGATGATAGACCTTCCCGATGCCGACGGTCTCATAGCCCTGTTCTTTGAGCGCCTGGGGCATTGTGACGATGTCGGGATTGTTTTTGCGGAACGACCCCATCAGCCACCATACGCCCGTATGGTCGGGATTGAGACCCGTGAGCAGACTCGAACGGGTAGGGCCGCTCAGCGCGACCTGACAATATGCGTTGTTGAAGGTGACGCCGCGCGACGCAAGCTCGTCCATCGCAGGGGTCTGCGCGATTGTGTCGCCGTAGGGCGATATCCACGGTTTCATGTCGTCGATTGCGATCAGCAGCACGTTGGGACGGTTGTCCGTGGCGGCTGACGCCGCAAGTGCGGCCGGTATCATCACGAGCGTATTGACGCCGCAGAGCATTAACCTTTTTCCTTTTTTCATGATATTGTCTGAGGTTTTTTCGTATTTTTGCACAAAGATAATAAAAAACCTCAGACATAGAATCAAAATCACGGCCATGAAAAAACTGTCTATCGTTTTCGCAACTCTGTTTATAGCGCTCTGTCAGCAGGCTGCGGCGCAGACCCTCGACACCGGTGCCCTGCACGGGTTTTCGCCCTCGACCGTCCGCGAGACCTTCGAAGTCTGCCGTTATGCTAAACTGACGACCGACCAGCAGGTGAGCCTCGCCCGGGCTATCGACGACGAAAACGCGCTTTTTGTCAAGATGATAGCCGGCAACAACGGTGTCCTTGCCGTCAGAGACCGCAACCGTCTGACAAAGATGAGAGACAACACCCTGCGCAGGCTACTCGACGACGAGACGTTGCTGCAGTATTACCGAGGACTATACGACGCCGAGGCTATGGCCGAGGGCACGGGCATTGCCAACGATCTGCAGAAGAAATACAACCTCACCGACCAGAACTGGAAGTTTATCCGCATCGCATTCTATAAGATAGCTCTCGACAGCCGCGTCATACGCAGGATGATGGCCGACACTCCGGCCAAAGCCCGCAAGGAAATCGAGCGCATACGCCGCGAACAGCTGAAAACCATTGAGGAAAAAGGCGGCATACGTGTCAACGACGATATGACCGTCGACGTTGTCCGTCCCTTTGACCCCGTCGCCCTGCGCAAAGAGTGATGGATGCGCTCGCCCCTTTCGCCTCGCCGCTCTATCTGATGGCCAAGCCCGTCGGCAGCCGCTGCAACCTCCGCTGCGACTACTGCTATTATCTTGAGAAAGAGAAGCT
>USIN01000280.1 GCA_900554715.1 uncultured Bacteroidales bacterium | reverse complement strand
AGCGATAGCGCGGCGCCATAATCTGCCCGTTGTCTTTCTCCCTTTCGCACCGCTCGAATATGCGTTCGACGGGCTTCACAAAGGCGACTTCGACATGGTAATCGCCTCTGTCCCGTCGACCAAGAAAATCAGCGATGTATTCCTGCTTACCGACGACATATATCTTGACAGACAAGTGCTTGTGACACGCAAGGACACAACAGCTGACTCGACGGCAACAGAGATACCGGCCCAGATGCGACTGTTAGACGACACCGTGTGGGTCGCCGAGGCATCGCCGGCAATATCACGTCTGCGCAATCTGTCACACGAAATGGGCGATACTATCTACATCGAAAGCAAACCGGGCCTGACGTCAGAGCATCTTGTGATACTGGCGGCGACCGGCGAGATAAAGCAAGCCGTGGTCAACGAGGCTGTCGCCCGACGACTGGCAGATCAATACCCCGATCTGGACATATCGACCCCGATATCTCTCAATCAGTTCCAGCCGTGGATGCTCAACAAAGACAAAACAGCGCTGCGCGACTCGCTCAATGTATGGATAGCCGAATTCAAACAAACTCCCGAATATGAGGCGCTTACCAACAAATACTTGAGGTGATTTTGAATGGGGAATCTGGGGAATGTTGAATTTTGAATTGGCGCGTGGGCGTTCCTTTTGATTTTCTCTTATAGCTCGACGACGGTTATGCCGGCTCCGCCAAGGCGTACGTCCTCGTCATGGAAGCCTTTGATGCCCTGAACGGTAGCAAGATAGTTGCGGATATACTGACGCAAGGCACCGGTACCCGTACCGTGGAGTATCCTGACTCGGGAACTGCCGAATCTTATGGCGTCGTCGATAAAGTAGGTCACATTCTGCAAAGCTTCGTCGACTCGCTGGCCTCGGAGGTCAATCTCCTGGCTGAAATTGAGCTGACGCTCGCGCTCGGCAGCATTCGACGCAACGCTGATAAACGAAGCGGCACGGGATACACCGCTGTCGGCACGGCGCAAGGTCGGAGTCAGACGGCTGAGCTTGACGGTGGTCTTGAGGTTGCCGAAAATGACTATAGCGTCCTTGCCATTTATCGACTCGATAGTGCCGACGGTGTTACCTCCGTCAAGAATGACGTTAGTGCCTACCGCAATGGTCTCGGCAGGCTTCGAAGCGGCAGCAGCGGGAGATTTTTTCTTCTTGCGGCGCTCGGCAATCGTGCGCAGCGACGACTCATGATCTTTGGTCTCAAGCGAGCGGCGGCTCTCGACAAGCTGCTGACGGGCCTCACGGGTCTTCTCTTTCTCGGCCTGGGCGCGCTTGATCTCATGGATAGTGCGCTCAATGGCCGCATTACTGCCGTCGATGATGCGTTTGGCTTCTTCTTTTGCCTCGTTCAGGATTTCGCGACGGGTGGTGCGCAGCGTTTCGGCATCAGACTCATATTTCTCAATCAACTGTTCAAGTTTCTTCTCTTTCTGTCTGATGGCAAGGCGTTTGTTTTCCCAGTAGCGTTTGTCGCGATTTATGTCGAGCAGATATTTGTCTGAGTTGATATAGTCGCTGCCTACAATCTCTTCGGCATCTGCGATTATCTCTTCGGGCAAGCCTGTCTTGCGGGCAATCTCGACTGCAAACGAGCTGCCGGGATTGCCTATCGACAGCTTGAAAAGAGGTTTCATCAGATGGCGGTCGTAGAGCATCGAACCGTTGACGAGACCGGGGGTGTCGTCGGCAAACTGCTTAAGATTGCGAAAGTGGGTTGTTATAACGCCCCACATGCCTTTGGCGTTGAACTGTCTGAGCAGGGCCTGGGCTATCGCACCGCCAATCTGCGGCTCTGTGCCGGCACCGAATTCGTCAATGAGAATGAGAGTGTCGCTATTGCCGCGCTGATAGAAAAACTTCATGTTGCGCAGATGCGACGAATATGTGCTGAGGTCATCTTCGATCGACTGGTCGTCGCCGATGTCGATGAAAACGTTCTCGAATAGACCCATGTGCGAATTCGGCTCGAGTGTCGGCAACACACCACACTGCGCCATATACTGGATGATGGCGACAGTCTTTAATGTCACAGACTTGCCGCCGGCGTTGGGACCCGAGACGACAAGAAGCCGACGGTCAGCGTCAAGCTCGATGTCGAGAGGCACGACCTGTTTGTCCTGACGCTTCAACGAGTCCTCGAGAACAGGATGGCGGCCTCGCCACCACTCCATCGCCGGATGCGGTTCTACGGCAGGCATGGCAGCGCCGACGCTAATGGCGTAACGCGCCTTGGCGACGATGAAATCGAAAAGGCCGAGCACCCGATACGAAGCGAGAAGTTCGTCGACGTAGGGCCGGATGAGGTCGGTGAGTGCAATCAGGATGCGTGTCTCCTCGCGGCGTTCGTCGAGCTGCAGGCCGCGGATTTTGTTGTTGGCCTCGACGACTTCTGACGGCTCTATGAAGACAGTCTTACCAGAGGCCGATTCGTCGTGGACGATGCCGGGGATACGGCGTTTGTTCATCGGCGAGACGGGGATAACGAGGCGTCCGTCGCGCATCGAAGGGGTG
>USIN01000279.1 GCA_900554715.1 uncultured Bacteroidales bacterium | reverse complement strand
ATTCATACTTAGAGCGCTGGGGGTCGAGGTCCTCAATACGGAGAATCCAGCTGCCGCCCTGCCGTCTGACAGACAGCCACGACAGCAGCGCTGTATAGATATTGCCAAGATGCATCCGTCCCGTCGGCGACGGCGCAAAACGTCCTTTTATTTCCATATAATACAAATGTATGAAAAATTTCTTTATCTTTGTGAATCTATAAAACTTCTTATATCATGAAAAGAGCTTCTTTATTCCTCCTGATAATCCTTTCGACATTAAATATCTTTGCGGCGAATAATCAGAAACAATATAAAAAACTGATTGAAGCGTATGATGTCGCAGACGAGGTGAAAGGCATTGAGACAAACAGTCCGGCTGAGTTCTGGAGTGTAATGCTCAAGAACAACGAACCGTATTTAAAATTTGCCGAAGACATCAAGAAAGGCAAAGGAGCCGAGAAAGAAGCTCTCGAATATACCGCGCAACTGCCCCACCTCTCTCATGACAACGAGAACATCATCAGTCGCAGACAAAGTTTCTGCGACTCGCTTCTGAGCAATACGGGTATAGCCGGTCTCAATCTCAATTGCTCGCTATATCTCATAAACTCGAATGAAATCAACGCATACACCGCCCTCACCGATGACGGTTTCGCTATATGTCTGACTACCGGCCTGTTAAACCGCGAAGGTATGACAAATGATATTCTAACCGGTTATATTGCTAACGGATTTGTGCATGGTGCTCTGAATCATCATACGAGAGTCTTCTATGATTTTGCCAGACAGAGGCGCAAAAATGCGATTTACGGAGGCTTCACGGTAGGTTTCGCAGGTATTCCCATCAATGTCGGAGCCATGCTGACCAAGCCTGCAAAACTACCGTCAGAAAACGATCATGACGATTCTGAGGATATAATCGAATCGACCCGGACATACTGCTTCGACTACACTCAGGCTCAGATATTCGAGGCCGACCTGATCGCATACCGCTTCCTTGACAATCTCGGACGGGGAGACGATTATATCGACGGACTGAGAATACTGGGAAAAGAATATGACGATCTGTATGCCGACTTTGACAACCGCCCGACTGTAGAGTCGCGTATCGAATTTCTCGAGTTTGTCAGAGATAATCCACAGTTAGGCAACACAAAAAACGCCGGTCTGAGAATCAAACGTCTCCAGAAGGCAAGAAAGAACAAAAAATAAGGAGGCTCAGCGTATAAACCTGCCGGTGACGCTGTCGGGCGAAGCGGCGATGGCGGCGGGAGTGCCGGCGGCGACGACGCGGCCGCCTTTGGTGCCTCCGCCGGGCCCCATGTCTATGATATAGTCGGCATTGCGTATCACGTCGAGGTCGTGCTCGATGACTATGACTGTCGCTCCGGCCTCGACAAGATGCTGAAGCACGCCGAGCAAGGTCATCACGTCGAGGGGATGCAGGCCGATGGTCGGTTCGTCGAAGACAAATACCGAATCGCTCTGGACCTTGCCCATCTCGGCCGATAGTTTCAGCCGCTGCGCCTCACCGCCCGACAGGCTCGGTGTCGCCTCGCCGAGAGTAAGATAGCCTAAGCCGAGATCGCGCAGCGTTTTCAGACGGCTTTTGACCGTACGGTGGTCGGCGCAGAGGTCTACGGCGCGACAGACATCGGTTTCCATGAGTTCGGGCAAGGTAAACGATTCGCCATGACGGTTGACGCTGTGGATGAGCGAGCAGTCGCGCGAATAGCGCGTGCCGTGGCACTCGGGACAGGGGATGTCGACGTCGGGCAGGAACTGTATGTCGAGACTGACCGAGCCGGTGCCGTCGCAGACAGGACAGCGCAAGTTGCCGGTATTATACGAGAAATCAGAGGCTTTGTAACCATACATCCTGGCGTCGGCTGTGGCGGCATAGATTTTGCGCAGCTCGTCGTGGATATTGGCGTATGTGGCGACGGTCGAACGCACGTTGGCGCCTATCGGGGTCGAGTCGATGAGCTTGACATGCTTTATACCCTCGGCCTCCACCCGTCTGACATGAGCAGGAAGCGCGCGGCCGTCGAGCTGAGCCTGAAGACCGGCGACAAGGCTTTCGAGTATCAGCGTCGTCTTGCCCGAGCCCGACACGCCGGTGACGACCGTGAGCCGGCCTTTGGGAATATCGACCTCGAGTGGACGGACAGTGTGGATTGCGTCGGTCGAGATATGGATGCAGCCTTCTTCGAAAATATCCTCGGCGGGGATTTCGGGCCGCAGACGGCCGCCGGCCTTTCCGGCGAGAAAGGGCCCGATTTTCGACTCGGGGTCGGCCTCGATAGCTGCGA
The DNA here is from genome assembly GCA_900554715.1 of uncultured Bacteroidales bacterium. Lineage (GTDB taxonomy): Bacteria > Bacteroidota > Bacteroidia > Bacteroidales > Muribaculaceae > CAG-873. Next base: position 255 of record USIN01000279.1, on the reverse strand, counting down.
CAGAGCCTTGGGCGACTATTCGTCCGCCATCCTCTCCCGCGCCCGGACCCATCTCGATGATATGGTCGGCGACGCCGAGAATCTGTGTGTCATGGTCGACGAGCACGACTGAATTGCCGTCGGCGACGAGATCGTTCATCACGCCGACAAGGCCGATGATATTGGCCGGATGAAGACCGATTGACGGCTCGTCGAGCACATAGAGCACGCCTGTCGTGCGGTTTCTGACAACGCGGGCAAGCTGCATGCGCTGCC
>USIN01000278.1 GCA_900554715.1 uncultured Bacteroidales bacterium | reverse complement strand
TGTGGCCTTCACCCCCGAGGAATATGTCAGACAGCATTTCGTCAACTATCTTATCAACGCGAAAGGATACCGGCAGTCTCTCATGGCAAACGAAGTGAGTCTCCGCCTCAACGGCACGGCGCGTCGCTGCGACACCCTCGTCTACACCCGTGAGCTGCGACCGCTTGTCGTCGTCGAATACAAGGCGCCCGATGTTGTCATCAGTCAGAAAACGTTCGATCAGATTGCGCGGTATAATTCTGTCATCCGTGCCCCGTGGCTCATCGTCAGCAACGGCATCAGCCATTACTGCTGCCGCTATATATCAACGACAGGCGAATACCGCTTCATGCGCGACATCCCGACCTGGGAGGAATTATTCGACAACACGCAGAAGCCGGTGTAAAGCGCCGCCGCTAACGCGGCTCCTTGGCTACTTGATAAGACAAATATAATACTCTGTAAAATAACTTTACTTGCTCTAATTTCAGCCGCGTTAGCGGCGGCAGTTCATTAGGTCCGTGCAAAAGGACGCATTTATGCGGCCTGCAGCGCGGGTATATATAGTCGGTGCCGTTCAGAGCCGCATAGCGGCGACACTCTTATACATCATACAGTACATATCTTTCATCATATTCAATATTATAACGATCGAGAAGTTTAATCATCTCCTGTGCAAAGGTCAGACTGTTATGATGTTCGGGCTGATGCCTGATATATTCGGCTACCGCATCAACTTCTTTTCTTGAATGTGAAAAAGCGCCATAGCCTCTCTGCCATTCAAACCTGAAGTTAATAAACCGATTATCATTAATAAACCTTGATGAACCGGCCTTGATATCTCGCAGCAAATCCGGTAAAGGCTGACTTACATTATACCTGATAAGAATATGAATATGATTCTCAGTCCCACCGATTGCGACCGGAAGATGCCCTCCGGCGCGAAGCATTTTTGAAATATACTGGTATACGCGCTCTCTGAAAGTTGCCAACAGCATCGATTCACGATTTTTAACTGCAAAAACAACGTGCACGTAAATGCTTGAATATGTATTCGCCATCGTTATTATATTCTGCAGATAAAATGACACCGCTGACGCGGTCCATTTTTATTTGTTATTTTCCTACCACAATAAAATCTGCACCGACTAACATCAATCAAACCGACGATGGCAATTTTCAAGTTATCAGAAGAAATATGCGACTCTGACAGCCCAATGGCGCTGGCGGGCGCTGTAGTCGTCAAGAAGCTTGGTTTTCAGCGAATAGGTCATACCCCATGTATAAGAGGCCGTCCCCTGCCATTTTTGAAAATCTCGGCACCGACACCCGCCGTAAGACCAAGGTCGCCGCCCGCCCACTTGATTGCATCACATTTGCTGTGGCCGGCAAGTATTGAGAACTCGGGACCGCCGAAAATCAGCGGAGCAAGAGTATCCTCGAAACCGTTAAGACGTGTCCACTTGAAGCGCAGGTGCAAGGGAATCGTAATGTTGTGGAGATAAAGTTTCTCATTGCCATATCCCTCTGACGCCCAAATCTTTTTCTCGCCGAGATTGACCTGACCGCCGAGCTGGTTATACATCAGGCCGAAGCTGAGACCGAAACCGATGCCCGGAAACATAAGCTCACCCTCGACGCCTGCCTGAGCGCCAATCAGGGTCGACACACTTGCAAGATCCTGTTTGAAGACGAGATCGTTGATATTGACGCCGGCGACAACCGAACGGCGGAATTGGGCTTCAGACGATAGCGGCAGCAGCATTGCAACCGCAAGTATAATAACTGAGACTAATTTGCGCTTCATTTTGTGATTGAATTATTTGTCGGCAAAGGTATTTAAAAAAAACCAATATTCCGCACGATTAACGGTTTTTAGATAAAAAACATCTGAGCATCATGCCGTCCGTGGCGAAATATTTTCAAAACTCTGTCGTTATATCTCTATGACAGCAACAAATGATTTACAGCCGCTCGAGAACCACCCGTGGCCTCCGTTCATACCCGACGGAGCGAAAATATTGATAATGGGAACCTTTCCGCCCCAGCCAAAACGCTGGTCGATGGATTTCTATTATCCCAACCGAACGAACGATTTCTGGTTTATGATGGGACTTATATTTCTCGGCGACCGCTATGCACTCTACGACCGCGATACGCGTATATTCGACCTCGAGGCCATCAAGCGTCTGCTCACCGAAAAGGGCATAGCCCTGAACGACACGGGCCGCAAGGTGCGCCGCCTCATGGGCAACGCCTCTGACAAATATCTCGATATCGTCGAACCCGTCCCACTTTACGACCTGTTGGGCGAAATGCCTGAATGTCACACCGTCGCAACAACCGGCGAAAAAGCCGCCGGCGTCATCGCCTCGCTTACCGGCACAGAGATGCCCCGCATGGGCGCGATGGTCACTTCGGCCGACGGCCTCGACATCTGGCGCATGCCATCGACGAGCCGCGCATATCCCCTCGCTCTCGAGAAAAAAGCCGAGTATTACGAACGGATGTTCCGCGCTGTCGGCATCATCTGAAAGTGTCCCCGACAGACGAACGACAAAAAGCCGCCGACATCCGAAGACGTCGACGGCTTTTCGCACATTAAACCAAAATATTTTACTTAATTA
>USIN01000277.1 GCA_900554715.1 uncultured Bacteroidales bacterium | reverse complement strand
CGTCAGAGAGTTGTCCCTGAGCCGAAGCCTGCATGACGGGGAAAAGCATGTCAATCATGCTCTGACGGTCCATAAGGATATGTGTTGTGATCTGGTCGACAGGGTTATATTTATATTTCGAAGACATTTTCATCTCGTCGAAGACACCTCCGCCGGGCACTTTGTGTGTTTCTTCATACACAGCAGTGATGACGCCGTCGGCAGCCGTATCGACTGATTTGACGACAACGCTGTAGTTCTGATTGACTTCTTCTGCTTTCTCGCTGAATGTGAATTTCTGATTGGGTGTGGTAGAGAAATACTGGGCCGAGGCGGCTCCGAGGCCCATGATGAGGGCGCAGGCAAGTGTAAAGATAGCTTTCATATGATTAATTATAGATTCTGCGGGCAAATTTAATAAAAATTTCCAAACCGCACAGATTTCGTGATAAAAGATTATCGCACACAATAAAGTAATGTAAGGGTCGTTGTTATTATGATGAAATTTCATAAACTCATTATCACAATCATCGTTCTGACGGCATGTCTCGTGCCGGCATACGGCCGTGAGCTCAACGACAAGCTGCTCAACCGCCCCTATGCCGACAACCGCCGGTGGCACCTCGGTTTCTCAATCGGGGCGCACACCCAGGACCTGCGCTTTGTCCACAACGGCCTGATTACTCCAGAGGGCGAAGAGTGGCGCATCGAGCAGAACGACTATCAGCCGGGCTTCTGTGTCAACGGACTGCTGGCGCTGAGGCTTAACAATTATTTCTCGGTGAGATTCTCGCCGGGCATGTATTTCGGCAGCCGCGGACTGAAGATGCTCGACCATACGACTGGCGCCGAGGAGCGCCAGACGCTCAAATCGACCTTTGTGGTGCTTCCTCTCGACCTGAAATTTGCCGGTCAGCGCTACCGCAACACGCGCCCCTACGCCGTGACGGGAATCATGCCGGCCTTTGACGTGGCCAAGAAGCGCAACGATATCATCAAGACCAACGCCGCCGATTTCTATATCTCGGTAGGTTTCGGCTGTGACTTCTATCTGCCTTATTTCAAGCTGATACCTGAGCTGAAGTTCTGTTTCGGACTGAGCGATGTGCTCACCCATGACCGCCCCGACCTCGCTGACGACCCCGGACGTCTCAAATTCACCCAGTCGCTGAAGAAGGCCACGTCGAAGATGATTGTCCTGACCTTTTATTTTGAATGACACCGATGACACGCAGACTATCAGACATCATAACGGGCCTTGCGATGGCCGTCGCAGTGATTTTACTTCCTGCCGGCGTGTCAGCGCAGACCGACCCCCAGTTCTCGCAGTATTACGAAGTGCCGACGTTCTATAATCCGGCGGCCGTAGGTCTTAGCGACTTCGTCACCATACGCGGCGGCACGCGCCTGCAGTGGGTCGGCATCGACAATGCCCCCCAGAGTTTCGTGGCCACAGCCGACATGCCCCTGAAGCTGTTCAACAAGCGCTTCGGCATCGGCGTCGTCTTCAACCAGAAGAGCGAAGGCCTCTACAAATCGCTCGACATGGGAGCGCAGATAGGCTATAAGTTCAAGAAATTCGGCGGAGAATTTACCGCCGCGCTGCAGATAGGCTTCTACGATCAGTCGTTCAAAGGCTCGAAGGTGTTCATTCCCGATGATGATGACTATCACGAAGGCAACGACGACGGCATACCGACGCAGGATATCCACGGCACGGCCCTCGACCTTGGCATCGGCGTGTGGTATAAGCACAAATACTTCGACGCAGGCCTGTCGTCGACCCATCTGACATCGCCGACAATCACCATGAACGCCGAAAACTCGTCGTCGGAGACCGAGCGCAACTATGAGTTCGAGGCCCGGCGAACACTCTATTTTATCGCGCGGGGCAATATTCCGTTAAAAAACACGTTATTTGAGATACTACCGTCTGTGATGGTCAAGAGTGACTTCACATTTACCACGGGCGAGATCACGGCCCGTGCGCGGTATAACAAATTCCTGTCGTTCGGCATAGGCTACCGCTGGAACGACGCCGTCGTGGCGACCGTGGCGGCCGAGTTCAAGAACTTCTATCTCGGCTACAGCTACGACTACGCGACCTCGGCCATCGCGAAGGCATCGAGCGGCAGCCACGAGATATTCGCCGGCTACCGCCTGAAACTCGACCTGTCGGACAAAAACCGCAACAAACAAAAAAATATACGCATAATGTAACAGGCCACGCCTGCATCAAATCTCTCTCAATAAAGACCAATATATCAAACACCGACATATGAAGACAACCACAAATATCCTTACCGCCTGTGTCACCGCGGCGACTATCCTGAGTTCATGCGCCACAGGCTCGCGCAGTTCCGCCGGGGGTGAAGTCACCGGCGTCAGCGCCACCTCGTGGGTCGAACCGACTCCCTACGGCATGGTGCTGATCAACCGCGGCTCGATGGAAGTGGGCGTGCAGAAACCCGACAGCCTGTGGAATCTTCAGGCCGACGCACGCGGCATCTCTGTCGACGGCTTCTGGATGGACGAGACCGAGATCACAAACAGCAAATACAAGCAGTTTGTATTCTGGGTGCGCGACTCCATCATCCGCGAGCGTCTCGCCGACCCGGCCTACGGCGGCAACGAGGAGTTCAAGATCGAGGAAGACCGTGAAGGGAACCCCGTGAC
>USIN01000276.1 GCA_900554715.1 uncultured Bacteroidales bacterium | reverse complement strand
TTCGGGTATTCTAAAATCTTTTTTCAAACTGCCTGCCGGACAAACTATCAGCTCAGTGACGCCCTTGTTATAAAGAAGTCCGTCAACTGAGGCGTAATTTTCGTTATTGACGGCAACGGTAATATTTTCAAGTTTTCGACATCCACTCACAAAGTCTTCGCCGATTGAAGTTACAGAAGCGGGGATATTCAATGAAACCAATTCATAGCAACTCATAAAAGCGGATTTGCCGATTGTCTTGACAGTCGCAGGCAGAGTCACAGATGCAAGGTTCGAGCAACCTTCGAAGGCATTGTCGCATATTTCGGTGACAGCGTCCGGCAGTGTCAGGCTTCTCGCTTTGCCAGGGGGACGGATAAGCAACAGTCGCCCACGCTGGAAGGATATATATGTCCGCCGAACGGATGTATATAGCCATAGCATGAGCATTGTTGCCACCCTCGTCGTCCCCTTCAAACTTTGCGAGAATTCGATAGTTAACGATGAGTTTCAATAACGCTCTTTATAATATGTCTGACATCCCGAAGGGAAATCAACCACAAAGTTATTAAAAGAATTGATATTTACCGCACTTAAAACAATAAAAATGTTTTGTATCATGCAACAATGCATGATACAAAACCCCGACCAAGAACAAAATAGCTCCATGCGTTGTCAGTGATGTCGCTAGTGCGGCTTGGGACTTCGGGAAAATCAGTCGACTTTGTGGAGGTCGTGACCCATGCGGGCTTTTTTGGTGTGCATGTAGAATTTGTTGTAGTCGTTGGGAGCTACCTCAATGGGCACATTCTCGACGACTTCGAGACCATAGCCTTCGAGGCCGATGCGTTTGACAGGATTGTTTGTCATAAGCTTCATCTTTTTGATGCCGAGAAGGTTGAGTATCTGGGCTCCGACACCATAGTCACGCTCGTCGGCCTGATGACCGAGATGGATATTCGCCTCGACGGTATCAAGCCCCTGTTCCTGAAGTTTATAAGCCTTAATCTTTTCCATCAGACCGATGCCGCGGCCTTCCTGATTGAGATAGACCACAGCTCCCCTGCCCTCACGCTCTATCATCTTCATGGATTCGTGGAGCTGCTCGCCGCAATCGCATCGCAGAGAGCCGAAAATGTCGCCTGTAGCACACGAGGAGTGTACTCTCACCAACACGGGGCTGCCGTCGCTGACATCGCCTTTGATAATGGCAATATGCTCGAGGCCGTTGTTTTTCTGGCGGAAGGGTATCAGACGAAAATGACCGTATTCTGTCGGCATGTCGACTTCGACGCCTTTCTCGACGAACTGTTCTTTTTCGAGACGATATGCTATAAGATCTTTGATGGCAACGAGTTTCAGTCCCCATTCATCAGCACGGCGCCGTAACTCGGGGAGACGGGCCATCGAGCCGTCGTCGCTCATGATTTCCATAAGGGCGGCGGCAGGCTGAAGACCTGCGAGACGTGCAAGGTCGACGGCGGCCTCTGTATGACCCGCGCGCCGGAGTACGCCCTGGTCCTGAGCATAGAGAGGGTTGATATGGCCGGGGCGTCCGAAGGTCTCGGGGGTCGATGTCGGGTCTGCGAGGGCACGTATCGTGGCGCAGCGGTCTTCGATGCTGACGCCGGTGCTGCATCCTTCGAGTTTGTCGACAGTGACGGTGAAGGGCGTGCCGAGCACAGATGTGTTGTTCTCAACCTGATGGGACAGCTCGAGCGAAGCGCAGCGCGAGATTGTCAGCGGCACACAGAGCACACCCCGGGCATTCTTGAGCATGAAATTGACTTGTTCGGGAGTGATTTTCTCGGCGGCTACAATAAGGTCGCCTTCATTCTCACGATCGGCGTCGTCAACGACTATAACCATCTTGCCTTCGGCGAAATCTTTGATTGCATCCTCGATGCTGTCAAGTTTTATTTTCTGTTCCATAAGTGCTTTATTGTCTGTGCGCGTCAGTCGGTTTCAATCTTGCGGCCTTCGATGCGGGCGACAAGTCTGCCGGTGTTGTCAATAACACCGCCAAGATTCCGCGCTGTTATATTAAAGGGATATTTGTTCAGGTAATTAACGACTGCGACGTCGCGTGAGTTCGACAGATAGTCGACAAGATTGTTCAGAGCGGGCTTGAGGTCAGCGCACGGGTTGTGTCTGAACGGTCTCAACAGTGCAGGCACAGCTTTTATACGGGCGCCGGCCTCACGGCAGGCGGCATCGAAAGCCGCGAGCATCTCAAGGGCGACAGCAGGGTCGACTTCTTCCATGACAACTTCTTTAAGTTCGAGTGTGCGCTGCGGCTGACGACCGCGCAGACGATTTTGCCGGATGCAGGGTATGACTACATGTCCCAGGTCGACGTGGCCGCGATCTACTACAACGAAACGCCCAACGCTGCTGGCGGCGTGACTGTCACCATCGGCAAGAAGGCAGGAGCGTGAGCGTATGGCAGCACCGGAAGTATCTGGGGGTGAAACCCCGAAAAACAAGGTGGTCTACGTCGGAGAAACACTCATCGACCTGACCGAGGACACCGTCACCCCCGCGTCGCTCAAATCCGGCGTGACGGCGCACGACGCTTCGGGCGCGAAGATCACCGGCACGTTAGATACCGCCCCGCCTAAGGAGTCGGACATCAATTTCTGGGACTACGACGGGACGCTTCTTTACAGCTGGACACTTGCG
>USIN01000275.1 GCA_900554715.1 uncultured Bacteroidales bacterium | reverse complement strand
GAAGCCTGCTTTTCTGCCTGCGGCGGCATAAGCGAGTTTGCCGAGTATGAAATCCCAGTTGCTCGTGTGCGGTGCGACGCAGATTATACACTTCGGATAATCAGGCACCGTAATTTCGAGTTTCCAGCCGGCAAGCTTCAGTATTAACGCCGCTAAATTCATTATTCAGCCTTTGTTTTGCCGGGAAGTGCGGCGTTCATCTCTTTGACAATCTCGACGACTCTTTCGTTGAACGAGTCGATGAGCTTCTTGAACGCTGCGTGATAATATGCGGCTTTGGCTTTGTTATAAGCGCCTTCGTTTTCAAAATCCTTGCGGGCTTTGTCAAACGAGAAGCTGCATTTCGAGATCGAATCGGTCTGAAGCGATGCGATCTCGTTTACAATTTTATATGCTTTCTCGCGGTCGAAGTCGTTGATTGCGTGTGATGCGATCAGTATTTCTGCTGCGAGGTCACCACAGGTGTAGTGTACTGATTTTTTTACTTTGCGGATACTTGCCATAATTGATAAATATAAAATGTTGGTTATTGTTTCTGAAGGAGATATTTTTTGAGAGCCGGGTAGGTGGGCGGCAGTTTGTCGGTGTGCACCGGTTTCGCCATGAACCGCGTGAGCTGCAGAGGCAGTTCCATGGCCTTCCCTGTGACAGAAGTCATCACATCGAGAGACTTCGCCGGATGCTCGGTCGAGAAAATCAGCGCCGCTTCATTTGGGTGCAGCATGTCGGCCGCGGCAAAAGCCACTGCCGTATGCGGGTCGATGAAGGCGCCGTGCTCTGTCAGCACTCTGTTGATTGCCGCTTTTATCATGTCGTCTCCTATCGTCGCGGTTTCGATTTCTTCTCTGATGCGCGACTGGTCGTTGCCGTAAAGCGATATCAGACGTTCGAGATTCGTCGGAGTGTCCGTGTCCATACACCTTGCCAGTGTCTGTCTCACAGGCTTTGAAATGATCTGGCCTGTCGCCAGATAGCGATAGAATGGATTATTGCCGTTGCAGGCGGCTATAAGTTTGCCCAGTCCGAGACCCATCCGGCGCGATATGACGCCTGATGTGACAGCACTCAGATTGCCCGACGGTATCGAGAAAACCGTCTTCTCGGGATTCACGCCCATAGCATTCAGACGGGCCGCGGCATAAAAGAAAATAATGACCTGCGGCAGCAGGCGGGCTATATTGGCAGAATTGGCACTCGTAATATTCATCTTCTGCCGCAGCGACTCGTCGATCATTGCCGCGCCGGCCATTTTCTTGCAGTCGTCGATTGTACCGGCTACCTCTACGGCTCTCACATTGTCACCGGCCGCAGTTATCTGCATCTGTTGCGAACGGCTTAGCACACCTTTCGGGAAAAGAACAAACACATTTGTGTTCTTTACGTTTCTGAAACTGTTAGCCACGGCCGCACCGGTGTTGCCAATCGTCGTCACGATGACATTTAGCGGCTTCGCTTCGTCATGATATAGCTCTTTAGTGAGTCCGGCCATAAACCGTGCGCTTATATCCTTGAACGCCAGAGTAGGACCATGAAAAAGTTCTATCATATACCGGTCATGTCCGGCAGATATCAGGGGCATGTCAAACGACAGCGCCTCGTCTGCGATTGCCTTGAGACGTGCCGACGCAATGTCGTCGCCGAAGAGCATGTTGCAGATCACAAATGCCGTCTCTTTGAGCGACATCTCGCTCATGTTGTTTATGAAAGCCCGGGGTACGACAGGAAGTCCCGCAGGCAGATACTGACCGCCGTCAGGTGCATAACAGTCAATCAAGGCGTTGCGCAGCGTGATGTCGACCGAGTGCTGTTTGGTGCTGTAATATCGCATTCAAGTATACGGTTGATTGCTATTGCAAACTTAACGAATTCCGTTGACAATAACAACCCGCCGACAATTAAAAATAGCTTAAAATTCCCCACAGACTCATTTTCCCGCCATAATATCCCCCAGCAGGTCCAATTGCTGAAAAAGAGTGAAGGTCGTCAATCGTATTGTTTAGAGTCGCATGCATCGGCGCTTTGAGGCATTCATACATCAGGGATCCTTATCGTGAAGAGCCTTGATTTTATCTTCAAGTTCCCAGCGTCTGAGGTCTCTTTGGGCGGCGTAATAGTCATTTAGGTCATCTGTGAACCATTTGCACAATATAAAGCCCGCACCGATGCAGCCGATGGCGAGTAAAATTATTATCGCAATCGCTAAAACCTTGAGTATTATTTCTAAAACCGGTGACATACCGCAAAAATACACACTAATTATATAAATAACAAACAAACCAACAGAAATGACAAAAGGCAACAGCAATAAACTCTGTTTACAAACATGCTGCAAAGCAGGGATATTGGGTTCAATCTTTTGCAAGTGTGCTTTTTTAGTGTTTTTTCTAAATTAAAATCGCCTTTAGCTCAATGAGTTAAAGGCGACATCCTGTGCGCATGAAGGGACTCGAACCCCCACGTCTTACGACATTAGATCCTAAGTCTAACGCGGCTACCAATTACGCCACATGCGCGGTTTCGTTGTGCAAAGATAGTGACTTTATATTATTTGTGCAAGCCGTCGGCACAAAAAAAGAGGCAACGCCGTCAGGCATCACCTCTTTTATAAATTCCACACCAAAGGATGCGATGAAACTCCGAAAGACAGGATTTGAGTGCTCGCCGCC
>USIN01000274.1 GCA_900554715.1 uncultured Bacteroidales bacterium | reverse complement strand
ACGACCCCGAGATTACAAATCACGTGCTCTGGCCAACTGAGCTAAAGAGGCATCTTTCAATTTTCTTTTTGCTTGGGGACTCGTTTGTTCCCTTTTGCGGTTGCAAAGTTACGCAAAGTTTTGAAACCACAAAAATAATTCCGCTATTTTTTGAGCTAAATTTCCAAAAAATATTTCACGGCGCTATTTTTCAAGTCGTTATTGAAAGTCAGTTCTGAGGAAAAATCTCTATCAGAGCCTGGAGAAACGCACCGGCGCCGGTGAGGAAGTAGCAGTTATTGTTGGCCGGCGTTTCGGCAAACACGCCGAAAGGCGCGCGCAGATGCGGTCTGTAGGACATTTCGAGCTGGCGCATGGCCTCGTCACGGTCGCCGATGCGGTTGTAGAGCACGGCAAGCACCGAGCGCGCCATTGCGGGGCCGTGTTTACGGTCAAGACGTTGAGAGTAGTAGTCGAGATCGCGGCGAATCTGCCGGGGGTCGGTGATTACATCGAGCGGATAGGCGAGCAGGTTGACGTCGGCCTGTTTTATCATCTGACCGGCATAGCCGTCATATTCGGCGGTGACGCCGTTATCCATGGTGATGAAACGGAGATTGTCTGCGACGGTCTTCCACATCGGGTCGGCAGGGCGACCGCAGACAGCGGCTGCGAGAGCGGCGACGCGGAGGTTGCGCCGGGCCGCGCCGTTGGTGAAGGCATTGTCATCGACCGACACGGCGTATTCGTCGGCTCCGACGACATTTCTGATCGAATAACTGCCGTCGAGGTTGCGCACGGCACGGCTGGCCCAGAAATCGGCACAGTCTTTTATCAGAGGATAACCTTCTTCACGAAGCCACAGCGTATCGGACGTAGCCTCAAAATAATCCCACGCCGCGTTGGCGACATCGGCCGTGATATGATGCTCGAGCGGACCGGTCAGAGCGAATGTCGGGGTCGACTCTTCGCCGCAGACGTCAGACTCCCAGGGGAACATGGCGCCGCGATATCCGTGGGCGCGGGCGCGGACACGAGCGGCGTCAAGGCCGTCGACACGATAGTTTATCATGTCTTTGGCAAGCCCGGGATTGAGATAAAGCACGACGGGGTACATCCACGTCTCGGCATCCCAGAAGATGTGGCCGAAATAGCCCGGGCCTGTCAGCCCGAGGGGCGCGAGGCTGCGCCGGCTTCCGGGCAGGAGGTTACTATAGATATTATATAGAGCAAAGCGCGCCTGACGCGTCAGCTCTTCGTCGCCTCCGGCCGAGACCTCGTTTTTCCAGAGGTCAGCCCAGAGGCCTTCGTGCTTCCCGATGAGACGGTCGCCGCCCTCGCGAAGGGCGTAGATGAGCTGACGCTCGGCTTCGTTCCACGGGTCGCGGTATTCCGACGAGGTGCAGATGACGCCGAATAGATCGAAGGCTACCTTCTGCCCTTTCCCGAGGCTGACACGCAGCGTATCGGGCGACACCGGAGTAAGACCGCTGCCGTCAGCCGCAAAAGCCGACATGACGACGACAGTCTCCTTGCCGCCGTTGAACGGGGCGGCCGAACGGTTCATCGAAAGCTTGCCGCCTTCGACGCCGATGACGCGGCGGTCGGCTTTAGCATTATCACCATAGGCCGCCGGCACTTCATGTCTGTTGACGACAAAAAAATCGACGGGGCGGTCGGCGGTGACCCCTACCCTGACCATGCCGGCGTGAGGCAATGACCTTAGGGCACGCATCTCATACGTGACCTTGATACCGGGATAGGATATCTCTGACGAATGAACAGCGCGACGCATGTCGATAGTCTGATCGACCTCCGCGGCAACAAGCCCGGAGCCGTCTTTAGATATGAATTTGAGACCAAACGGATTAATCGAAGTCAGCAGTCTGCTGACATCAAGGGCGGAGCCGTCGGCCACGAGCGAGGCACAATAGACATTCTCGACCTCCATAGGATTACAGCCGAGCCTGATGCCGATTTCGCCGTTGGCGGCAGTGGCTCCGACATATCGCGTCATCGTGTCTACCCTGGCAGCCTCGATTTTCCAGTCTGTGTCGGCAGCACACGCAGCGAGGGCCGCAGCAGCCGAAAGTATGGTCAGAATTTGTTTTTTCATGAAGGATACAGGTTAATAATTCAATTTTATATCACAAAGATAGTCAAAATCACACAAAAACAGACGCAGCGTAAACTTTTTGTATATATTTGCATTAACATATACATAATCAAACAGCAACGATACCATGGACAAAGTCATTCTCGCACTCGATCAGGGCACCAGCAGCTCAAGAGCCATCATCTTCGACCGCTCGGGCATAATAAGGTCAGTCGCCCAAAAAGAATTTCCACAGATTTTCCCACGCTCGGGCTGGGTCGAGCATGACCCCCACCAGATATGGTCGTCACAAGCCTCAGTCATTGCCGAAGCCATCTCGGAAATCGGCATCACGGGCAAGGATATCGCCGGAATCGGCATCACCAACCAGCGAGAGACCGTCGTCGTCTGGGACAAAGAGACCGAGGAACCGATTTATAATGCCATCGTCTGGCAGGACCGGCGCACTTCTGAATATATCGACAGCGTTAAGTCTGACAAGGGTGTCGCCGAAATGATCCGCCGCAAGACAGGTCTGATTCCGGACGCCTATTTCAGCGCATCGAAAATAAAATGGATTCTCGACAACGTTCCCG
>USIN01000273.1 GCA_900554715.1 uncultured Bacteroidales bacterium | reverse complement strand
AATGGGAGACAACCTACCAGAATAACATCGGCGTCGACCTCCAGTTCCTCGGCGGTGCCGTCAACCTCAGCGCCGACTACTATATCAAAAAGACCAAAGACATGCTGACCATCCCGCCGGCACTCGACGTCGCTGGCGAGAACGCCGCCATCTGGCTCAACACCGGCAGCATGAAAAACAACGGCTGGGAAGTGACACTGAGCTACAACAGCCCCTTCTACGGCGACTTCTCGTGGTCGGGTTCTGTCAACGTCGCCCAGTATAAAAACAAACTCGAAAACCTCAACTCGCGTCAGAAATTCATCGGCGGCGACCAGCGTCTCATCCCCGGCTACGCCATGGGCGTCTACTATGGTTATGTCTGCGACGGCATCTTCCAGAACCTCGAGGAGGTCGCCAACCACGCCACTCAGGCAGGCGCCGCTCCCGGCCGTCTGATCTACCGTGACCTCGACGGCAACGGCGTTATCGACGACAACGACCGCTGCATCATCGGCGACCCCAACCCCGACCTGTCGCTCGGCCTCAACCTCAACTTCAAGTACAAGGCCTTCACACTCGACATGTTCTTCGCCGGCGACTTCGGCTTCGACATCCAGAACCACATGAAACGCCAGCTCTACTCGATGAGCTACGGCAACCTCGCCACCAACCGCAGCCGCGACATCCTCAACGCATGGAGCGCCGAGAACACCGGCAGCAAGATTCCGGCCCTGTCGCTCACCGACGACAACAACGAGTCGCGCTTCTCGACCTACTACGTCGAAAACGGTTCTTACATGAAGATGAAATACCTCAAGCTCTCTTACTCGCTGCCCTCCCGCCTCATCAGCAAGATCGGAGCCTCGAAGCTCGACGTCTACGGCCAGGCTGAGAACGTCTTCACAATCACAGATTACAAAGGTCTCGACCCCGAACTGCTTCCCGGCGAATACGGCGCCCGCATCGACAACGGCGCATATCCCCGCCCCCGCACATTCACTCTCGGCCTGTCACTTCAATTCTAAACAGTCATGAAAAATCTTAAGAAATATATCAAAGCCGCTGTCGGCATCATCGCCGCAGCATCGCTGGGCATCTCGGCTACTTCGTGTGACGACATGCTCGACACCAAACCTCAGGGTGCGTTCACAACCGAACAGATCGGCGACGAAGAGGCCATCGACCTGATGACTGCCGCCTACGCCACCCTCATGTGCCACTACTTCGGCAACAACGAGTCGTTTGCCGGACCGATCAACAACTGGGTCTTCGACGTCCGCGCCGACGACGCCTACAAAGGCGGCGACGGTGTGACCATGGAAGCCTACATGCACCAGCTGGAGGTAGGCAACGTCCAGAGCGACAACCCCATCGGCGACTTCAAATGGCGCAACAACTATTACTCGATAAGCCGCTGCAACACAGCCATCCGTGCCCTTGCCGCAGCCGGCAACCTCGACGACAAGGCCCGTCAGTCGTATATAGCCGAGATGAAGACGCTCCGCGCCTACTACTACTTCGACATGTACCGCATCTTCAAGATGTTCCCCTACTTCGACGAGACCGTCACCGACCCGAGCTCGTGCCGCGCCGACGAATATACCCGCGACCAGATAGCCGGATTCATCCGTCAGGACCTCCGCGACAGCTATGAGGTGCTCCCCGAGTTCCAGGAGCAGGTAGGCCGCTTCACAAAATATGTTGCCGCCGCCATCCTTGCCCGCGTCGACCTCTTCGTCCACGACTATGCCGAAGCCGAGCAATATGCCGGCTATGTCATCGGCAGCGGCCACTACAGCCTCTACCCCAACTTCCTCGACATGTCGAAGCCCGAGTTCAACAACAGCTACGAAGCAGTGCTCGCCGTACAGTTCTCGTCGGCCAACAACGGCTCACAGTATAACTTCAACAACTGTCTGAACTGCACCTGGAGCGAAGGCAACCTCTACGGCAACGGCGACGACTTCTATCTCGCATCGCAGAATCTTGTCAATGCCTTCCGCACTGACGAGCACGGCCTGCCCTATCTCGACGGCAGCTTCAACGACGAGGACGTCGACGGCCCCGACTATCCCGGCAACGTCGACCCCCGACTCGACTTCACCGTCGGCCGCATCGGCATGCCCTGGCGCTCTCACCAGTATAACGAGAAATGGTGCCGCAACTACGACCTCTACGGCCAGTATTCGGGCAAGAAACCCTACCCCGCTCCTGAATCGCCCTACGTCAAGCCCGGCATCGTGCCCTGGGGCGCATCGTCGCTCAACATGCTGCTGATACGCTACGCCGACGTCATGCTCATGAAAGCCGAGGCTCTTATCGAGCAGAACAAAGACCTCGACGAAGCCCGCAAGATCATCAACGACATACGTCAGCGCGCCAACAACTCTGTCGACCCCGCCTATGAACCCGTCGACTGCAACCCGATGGTAGCCAACTACGCCGTCGGCCAGCCACAGGCTGGACCCAGGACTATGCCCGCCGCGCCGTGCGCATGGAGCGCCGCATCGAACTGGCAATGGAAGGCCACCGCTGGTTTGACCTCGTCCGCTGGGGCAATGCCGTCGAGACTGTCAACGCCTACTACGCTTCAGAGGTGAGACTCCGTCCCTACTACACCGGCGCCAACCTCACCGAAGACGAAATCTACCTTCCCATCCCCGTCAACCAGGTCGACAACGCAGGCGATCTTTACAAATA
>USIN01000272.1 GCA_900554715.1 uncultured Bacteroidales bacterium | reverse complement strand
AGTGGTCTTCAACAACCGCAATGAGGCGATTTATTTCTCACGCTCTGTCATACCCTACGTCAGAAACCACCCCAAGGAGCAATGGGCTGCCGAGCATCAGTATTATACCCATATAGGCCTCTACGCCTATCGCGCCGACATACTCGACCGCATCACACGCCTCGGACGCGGCTCTCTCGAAACCGCCGAATCGCTCGAACAGCTGCGCTGGCTCGAAAACGGCTTCAGAATCAAGGTCGCCGTCAGTGATTATGACACCATCGGCATCGACACCCCCGCCGACCTCGAAGCCGCCATCACCTTCCTGAAACAAAAGGAGAACCGCAATGACTGACCGCTCGACGCCACCCGAGGTGAGACGTCTCGGACGTCTAAGGCTCCCACAGCCCGACGACATCGTCCTCGACAACGGTCTGACGCTGCATATGCTCCGCGGCGGCGACACCGACGTCGCCCGCCTGTCGCTTCAGGCCGCCGGCGGACGCCTCGACGGCAGCTGCGATTACGTCGCCCCGATGATGGCCGAGATGCTGCGCGAGGGCTCCCGCAGTCACAGCGGTGCTGAAGTAGCCGAACACATCGACTTCAACGGCGCGTGGCTGACAGCCAACGCCATGATGCACCGCACGGCATACGAACTCTCGGCCGTCACCCGCAACTTCCGGCGCCTGCTGCCACTTTTCGTCGACACTTACGCCAACCCGGCTTTCGACCTGAAGCCTTTCGGGGCCATACACCGCAAAAACCTCTCTGACCTTGACGTCAACCTCACGAAAGTATCGTTTCTCGCCAACAACGCCATAACGGCTCTTATAGCCGGCGACGGCAACCCTGCCGCACGTGGTGCCGACCGACAGGCTCTCGCCGCAATCACGCGCGGAACGCTTGCCGGATTCCACGCCGCGTCTGTCGACGCCCGGGGCATCCACGCCTTTCTATCGGGACACCTCGACAGCGAGACGGTCGAAGCTACAGTCAGGGCACTGTCAGACATACCGTCATCCCGGAACTACACTGACCCGCGCCGCTATGTCGCCTATACTCCCGCACAGCCGGCAACGGTCACTGTCGACCGGCCCGGGTCCATGCAGTCGGCCGTAGCGCTCGCCATTCCCGTCGTCGGACGCAGCCATCCCGACTATATCCCCCTGCGCATGGCCGTCATTGCCCTCGGAGGCTATTTCGGCAGCCGCCTGATGCTCAACATCCGCGAAGACAAAGGCTATACCTACGGCATCTCGGCCGCACTCGTCGGCACTGTCGAAGGCGGCTATGTGCTCGTCTCGGCCCAGTGCGACAACCGCTACACCGGTCTGCTGATTGACGAAATCAAAAACGAGCTGACAGCCATGTCGACGACGCCACTGAGTGACAGCGAACTGACAAACCTGCGGCTCAACCTCGAATCGACTCTCGCCACGACACTCGACTCGCCTTTCACTCAGGCACAATATACCGACCGATTACTTCGACCGGCAACAGGACGCGCTCGAAGCTCTTTCGGCCGAAGGCATAGCCGAAATCAGCCGGCGTTATCTCGACCCCGGGCAGGCACGCATAGCCATCGCCGGAGACCTGTCAAAAATAAAATGAGAATTACTCAAAGTTCAATAATCATGACTAAACAAGAATTCAAAAACAATCTCACCGCACTTGTCGAACGCTATATCGCAAGCTCACAGAGCTATGACGACAATCCCCAGATAGAAATATCAATCGCCGACCTAACCATGGCACTCATCGACGGCGAGGAAATCGGCGACGAGGACGCCAACGACTACTACCCCGTCATGGACCTCATCTGCTTCTCGCCACTCGACCCCTCGAAAGCCATCGTCCTGCCCGAAGCTGTCGACGAAGTCGCCGACCAGTATTTTGAGGTTCAGGAGTCAGTCTGAGACAGAGATTCATTCCCATGAACGACAGTTTCGATGCTCTGAAGCACTCACTGCGCAACCGCGGCGAGATTGAACGCTCGAAGCGCTGCGGATGCTATTACTGCACAGCGGTTTTTGATGCGTCAGTAATCTGCGAATGGGTCGACGGCGCCCTGACCGCCATATGTCCTCATTGCGGAATTGACGCCGTTATCGGCGACGCTTCGGGCATCACGATTGACCGCCGCACATTAAAGATGATTAACAAACGATATTTCTGATGGAATCTCAGAACCCTGAAATCCAACTCACCTTTGACGAAGTCGATCTTGGCACGACGCCGAAAAATCTCTGCCACACCGCCCCATACGTCTGGATAGTGATGCTGGCCGGCCACGACGGCTGCTGTGTCGACGCCGCCTATCACAGCCGCGGCGAAGTACCTTTAAAATTCAATGACCTGCTCGCCGAGATGTCACAAATCGACAATATCAAGTGGGTCTTCCAGGCCACCGGCTGCCGACTGACACGCATTGAGGGCGACGAGGCAGTCGACGCCATCAGCGTCGCCATGAGCCGCTATTTTGAGACCGGCAATGCCGTCGACGGCACGTCTGACATCGAGATCCGACGCGACGTCGACTTCATCGTCCGCGCAGCTTTCAGCGACAGCGTATGCCGTTTCACCCTCCACAAAGACCGCAGCCTATCATTCTGTTAAAAAGTGAATTGCTAACAATTGTAAACGATTTACAAAAATTTTTTGAAACCGTTTTTTTTTGCTTACTTTGCAGAAATATTTGCCAACACGATAATAAATC
>USIN01000271.1 GCA_900554715.1 uncultured Bacteroidales bacterium | reverse complement strand
GTGAGGGAAGTCATGGTTTTCCGAAGCGCCCCGCCAGATTTTTGGTCATACAGCGCCGCCTCTGTAGCGGTCATACAGTAATACTGGCCGTTGTGCGTGAAATAGGCAATGGGCTCGATCAGCAGCTTGTACTCGCCGGCAATCATCCGTTCATAATCGACGCCGGCTGCCTGAGCGACCATCATGCACGCATATTCAGAACAGAAATACCGTTTGATGGCTTCGATGTTGCTGCGGCTGTTGTCGGCACCGATGACTTCGTGACCGAGTCGAGTCAGGTCGATTGCGAGGTTTGAGCCGTATATGCCGAGTCCGATGATGAGATATTTCATAGTCTGTCAGTTGATTATTATGTTTTCTGTGGGATAATGCGATGATTTGTCGACCGACATGCCTGCGAAGCCCATGATGAGCGAGAGTATGCCGACGCGGCCGAGGAACATCGCTGTGGCGAGTACGATTTTTGAAGCGTCGCTGAGATCTGCCGTGATGCCGAGCGACGAGCCGACGGTGAACAGAGCCGATATCACCTCAAACGTGACGGCTTTGACACTTAGCTGAGGTTCGAGAAGCATGACCGTCACGAGATATATGAGTGTGGCGATAATCGACAGCGTCACCACGCCGTAGGCGCGTCTGACCGAGCCTGTCGACAGACGTCTGTTATAGGCCGTGGCGCCTCTGTGGCCTAAGATTACGGCTCTGAGGCTGAGCGTCACTGCGGCGACGGTGTTGACTTTGATGCCTCCGGCCAATGATTGCGAGGCGCCCCCGATCCACATCTGTATCAGTACAATCAGGAGTGTGACGGGCATAAAATTGGCCGGATTGACAGACATAAAGCCGGCGCTTCGCGGTGTCAGCGAGTTGAAGACCGACTGAACGGCTTTGTCGTAGTCGCTCATGCCCGCGAGAGTATTGTCATATTCGAGGATAAAGAATGCGGCGCTGCAGACTGCCAGGATGGAGAGAGTCGTGACGAAGACGAGTTTGGTGTTGAGGTCATAGAGGTGTATGACTTTAGGGGCGCTGTTGTCGGCTCTTGAAAATAGTTTTCTTACGAAATTGACGAGTTTGTCTTTGAAATTCAGCAACAGAGGGAAACCGATCGCTCCGGCGAATATCATGACCGATGTCACGATATATATCGACTGGTCGCCGGTCATAAGAGTGCGGTTTGCCATGCCGTCGGGCAGGATGCTGAAGCCGGCGTTGCAGAACGATGACATGGAATGGAAACCGGCAAACATAAGCCGGTCACTGAGACCGAGCCCCAGCGCGTCGGGAATCGTGAAGTAGACTGCCACAGCGCCGATGACTTCGACCGCGAGTGTGAAACCGAGGATATAGAGCAGCGTCGGCACGAGATTGTTCATCGACTTCGAGTAAATCATATCCTTTATCAGCAGCTGATTGTAGATTGACGGAGCGCCGCTGAAAAAGATGGCGAAAAAGCTGGTGAAGGTGACGATGCCCAGTCCGCCGGCTTGAATCAGGACAGTCATGACGAGTATGCCGGCCGGGGTGAGAGTCGTGGGTATATCGATGCTCGAGAGGCCTGTGATGCAGACGGCGCTGGTCGCCATAAACAGTGAGTCGGTGTAGCTTATCGGGGTAACGGTGCATTTAGGCATCATCAGAACGAGAGACCCTATGATGATGAAAACGAGGAAGCTGCCCGACAGAATCAACGACGGGTTGGTGCGTCGGCCGATTAGTTTCATGATGGCCGAGCAAAGGCAGACGACAGAATATGCGCCTATGGCCGAGAACATGAACGCATTGCTGTAGAGTATGCGTTCGAGCACGGGAATCCATGGGTGCTCGGGGTGGGGATAGAGCAGGGGGAGTAGTGTCGTTAGGACTGCGATGTCGACAATCCATTTGAGCCAGCGGGTGTCGCGCAGGGTTTTTCTGAATCTGAATATCAGATTGAACGAGACGTTGAAAATGAATACGGCCTGAAAAAAACGCAGGGCGATTTTTGTCTTGGCGTCGGTCTCGGGTGTTGTGTCGAAGCCGAAGTGAAGGGTCAGCAATATAAGCGTGCCGAGCGAGGCGACGCCGGCCGCTATATAGGCTGCATCGGATATGCGCGCTATGGCCGAACTGAATCTGAAGGTAAACAGATTGTAGCGGGCTGCGGCGGCATGTCTGAGGCGCTCCAGCTTATGTCTTATTATATGTCGTTTGCCGGTCGGCATTCAGTGATGCTTGAAAGAGATGTCATATCTCTAACAAACATCGCGGGCGTTTTGTGCCTGTCGGGGCCGATTATTTCTTTACTTTGCCTATTCCGATTATGAAATGCTCGCTGTCGGCGACGGGATTGAAGTGTTTGTCGTTGAAGAAGCGCTGGTCCTCCCAAATGAGTCTGATGCCGAAAGCGCCGCGGATATACAGATTGACCGGCAGCGATTTGAAGGTTGAAAAATCGGGCGACATCGAGTATGTGATTATGCGGCCGATGCGTTTTGGAGAATTGTCGGGCGTGAAATTTTTCTGTCCCCATCTTGGTATGGCGAGATTGTCGCGTGTGGCGGCGGGATTGTCGCTGACTTTCTGTAGACGCTGGTCTTCGGCTATCGCGAGTCTGACAACATAAACGTTGTTCTTTACCATAGAAGCTGTCACCGCCTCGGCAGCAGGAAGGTTGCTGAAATAGATGGGTTCGATACATTCATGGATTGTGGTTCCGTCAGAGACTTTCATGCCCGGAAGCGTTATTGACGAGAACGGCGGG
>USIN01000270.1 GCA_900554715.1 uncultured Bacteroidales bacterium | reverse complement strand
AGCATCAGTATACCCTGTATCAGCGCCACGAAATCCCATATGCCGCATGTGACAAGAGTCAGTACAATCGACAGAATGCCGGCTGTTGTCTTGCCAAGATAGAAATACTGTATGCCGAGGCCACCGAGGAAAATCGCCAGAAGCGCCGCTATACCCCTGCTCTTGCCCTTCGCATTCGAGTCAAAAGCATTATTGCGCTGATAATACTCCTGAGCATTAAAATAGGGATTATAAGGCTGATTATTGGCGTAACCGTTTGTGTTGGCGGAATTGCTGCCGCCGAACGGAGGCGGTGTGCTGCCGTCTGATGGCTGTACGCTGCCGCAGTAACGGCATGTCGTCTCATCGTCATTCATATCTGAATTGCAATACTTACACTTTTTCATAAGAATCCGTTATTTTTTAAGGTTTATTATTGCTGCAAATTTATGATTTTTTTGAGATATTAGACATAATCAACAACTAAATCTTGACATGTCTGCCGTTATTATTTTATTTTTCACTAATTTTGCCGGACAAAAGCGCTACTAAAAATATGTTGACATATACCACACATCTGAAAAAACTCATAATGCCTGAATATGGCAGAAATATTCAGCGCATGGTAGACCATTGTCTCACAATCGAAGACCGTGCCGAGCGCACCCGTTGCGCCGCCACGATAGTCAAGACAATGGAGACACTTTTTCCCTCCAACAGCAAAGCCGAAGACTACCGCCGCAAGCTCTGGGACCACCTCGCCATCATGAGTGACTTCAGGCTCGACGTCGACACAGACTTCGACCTCATTCGCCCCGAAAGCTTCGACGAAACGCCCGACCCCATCAGCTTCGGGCACGTCTCGGCAAAATACCGCCACTACGGCGCCTATCTCGAAAAGATGATTGAGCGCGTCGCCGCCATCGAGGAAGGCGAAGAACGCACCAATCTCATCCTTCTCCTCGCCAACCACATGAAAAAACTCATGCTGGCAGTCAACAAAGACGGCGTCGAAGACGAAAAGATATTCAAAGACCTGTCTGTTCTCTCACACGGCGCCATCCGCATCGCACCTGACGAACTCAAACTGCATGAATTCAAAGTCATAGCAGCCCCGGCAACAGGTAAAAAGAAAAAGAAAAAATGATCGACAAAGCCGCTCTGACAAAAATCGGACGCATAGCCAAAACCCACGGCCTCGCCGGCGAAGTGTCGGCATATATCGAGGCCGACATCGATTTCGATGCCGGTGACTGTCTCGTGCTCGACATCGACGGCATTCCCGTCCCCTTTTTCATCGCGTCGGCACGCCGGCGCGGTGTCGACGCGTGGCTTCTGACAATCGACGGCATCACCTCTCAGCCTGAAGCCTCTGAAATCGTCGGCTGCGACATCTTTGTCACTAAAGACAGACTCGGTGATGACGACAGTGACGACGACATCGTCTACATCTCCGACATGGAAGGCTTCGCCGTCTTCAACGCCGCCGACGGGACCTCCGTAGGCCGCATCACCGCCATCGACGACTCGACCGAAAACATCCTCTTCACCATCGAGACGCCCGACGGCCGCGAAATTTTCATACCCTTTGCCGAAGAACTCGTCACCGGCATCGATCCCGACGCCAAGACAGTGACAATGTCAATCGCCGACGGCCTCCTCGAACTTTAAATTACTCACAATGAACATCTACGACGAACAAGAAGCAGTAACCTTCATCAAATCACATATCAGCGACAGCCTCGCCCGTCGTTGCGACGACGACACCATCCTCGAGATAATCGACATCATCTTCGACTACTACGAAGACCACGATTTGCTCGAGCTCGACGTCGACGACGATGACTCCGACGACGACATCGACGCCATCATCGCCCATACCGTCAAGATTGTAGGCAAAGACAAGCACCTCAGCCTCTCGCCCGACGACGTCGCCCGGATAGTCAAGGCCGAAATCGACTACGAGCTCTCGCTCGACGACTGAACCTTTATCCCCTGACCTTATTATTATGCCCCGACACACCATCCGCGCCATCCTCCTCGCCTTTGCCACCGCAGCCCTCGCCGCCCCTCTCCTCTCGGCCGTCGAACCGGTTGACATGAGTCTATCCGACAACATAAACGTCCCCGCCGTCGGCAAACGTTCAAAAGAAAAAGTCCGGTCGAGAATGGCGTCACTGCGCCGCGAACTCTCGAAAGGCGGCATGACAGTCACATCCTTGCGCGACGGCGAAGTCATGATGGTCACCGTCGCCGCCGACAAACTCTTTGCCCCCAACTCGCCCGAGCTCAAACCCTCGGCCTCCGCAATCCTTGATAAATTCGCCGACATCGTCAAAGATCCCGACGACTATAAGATACTCGTTGCCGTCCACACCGACGACACAGGTGATGACATTTACGCCGACAATATCACCGGCGACCGCGCCAATGCCATCGACACATACATGACCGCCCTCTCAGGCCGGGACACCATCAACCTCATACCCTACGGCCTCGGACGCGACGAACCCCTCGTCGACAACAACTCCATAAAATCGCGTCGCACCAACCGCCGCATCGAAATCTACATCGTTCCCGGTGAAACGCTCGCAAAAGCTCGATAAACCGCACAAATTAATGCAAATTAAAGACCCGTTTATTTGCCCGTCTTGAATAAAATTGCTACCTTTGCGCCCGAAATCAATACAAAACCAACATTTTTAATTAAACTTTAATGGCAACAAAAATCAGATTACAGCGCCATGGTCGCAAGAACTATGCGTTT
>USIN01000269.1 GCA_900554715.1 uncultured Bacteroidales bacterium | reverse complement strand
GCGGCACACTGCGCAGTGCACTGGCGGCGGCACTGGCAGGCTTTCTTGCCAGCGGGTATCTGCTGCTGTGCGGCCGGCGTCATCATCCGGGCCATGTCGAGCTCGCCATAGACCGCATCGACCGACGCCATGGCCTCGTCAAAACCGTCAATCGAGTCGAGCAACGCCACGGGGGCGACATGATGCGTGCCGAAAATATAGCTCGGAGACTTGATATCCGGACCTTCGACGCGCCAGAGTAAATCGGCGCGCAGCATCAGAATACATAACAAAATAGATAAAATCGCAAGAACTAACCTTTTCATAATGTGAGAATCAGAATATATGTTTTTAAGATTTATTTATTGTTTCACTCTAATATGTCGTAGTGTTGTATATCACTAACACACCGCAAAGATATAACCAATTTTCGAACCTGCAAATTTTTTTGTAAAAAATCGTGGAAAAAAATGGACGGCCTGCCGACACATATATAATAAATATAAAAACACGGGCTATCATCCGTCCGGCGCAAAAGACAAGACTGTGATACTATAAAAAAGCAGCGAGGGCCTGTGGCTCTCGCTGCTGATTGGTTGAGTTATGCACAATGCTTTGCGTTTAGGCGGATGTGCCGTGGCACATCCCTGCTAATTCGCTGTTATACTTGATTGTGCATCGTGAATTGTGAATTAACGGACAACGACTTTGGTTGCTTTGTCGCCCTGAACTCTGACATAGACGCCGGGAACCATGTTGTCGGCAGCCACGCGAACACCCTGGAGGTTGTAGTAGATGACTTCGGCATCGCTGTCGGCAGCATCGGTCACGATAGAGTCGACACCGTCGTTCGACGACTTGATTGTCATCTCTTTCTTGGCGGGAACAGCCACGCGGGGCGATTCTGCCACGAGAGAGTAGATATGATAGCCGTTGGTCTCACGCTCGTAAACGTGGAGGTTGCCTGCGTAGTCAAACTTCATCTGGCTCCAGCCGATAGTTGCGGTGGGGATGTCATAGAGTTTGGTGAACGAGGGCACGCCTTCTTCATCCCATGCGACATTGTAGACAGTGATGCAGCTGTTCTGACCGACGGCCACGATGTCACGCGCACGGTTGATGGCGAAACCTGAGACACTTGAATTGAGTGTTTCGGTCAGACCGTATTCACCTTCGTCACCCGAGTTGAAGAGCTCTTTGCCTTCATTCGATACGTAGATGAAGCTGGGTGTGCTGGCGTTGTTGTTGCCTGCACCGCGCACCTGAGTTGCGAAGAAGCCGTTCTCGACAGGAATGATGTCGACGTTGGTGTTGGCCAGACGGCTTTTGGTGTTTACACCGCCCTGGTTGGTGGGAATATCGCTCTGAGGAGCGGCACCGCTGAAGATCATCTTGGGAGCGACGGTGAGATATTGGGCTGAACCGATAGGCCATGCCACGACAACGTTGGATGCGTCGGGACGGTCTTCCTCGAAGCCGTACATCACTGTATCGTCACCTGTACCCTGGAATGCGACACAAGAAGTACCGCCGGCTGTGACAACGCCTTCGGCTGTTGTCCAGAGGCCCGAAGAAACTCGTGTGGCGCCGGGAGCGGCGAGGAGGTTGTAAGGTTCGGCGGTGGGGTTGAGCGGGTCGATAACCCAGTAGCCTGCGCCTGAGTCAGACCAGTCGGCGAAGACAGCGAGGCCTTCACGCTCGGCACCACGGAAGGGTGACGACTGGTTGCCGCTGTTGAAGCCTGAGTAGCCACTGTGGTATTTGCCTACGAGATCACCTGCGGGTGTGTAGACGTCGAAGCCCATGCCTTTGCCGTGAGCGATGACAGTGTAGCCGAATGCGGGGCTCTCGGTGTCATTGATTGTAACGACGCCGCCGCGGACTGTGAGGCCGTTGTTGGCAGAGAAGTAGAGACCGGCTTCGGCGACAGTCTTGCCGACGATTTCGACGGCCCAGTTGTATTCGCCGCCGATTTCGAGGTCGCGGGCGTTGAAGTCAAACGAGTTCTCGCCTTTGACGACGGGACCCATGGGGATAGAGACGACGACATTGTCGTAGACAGTGTGTGTCAGCACGAGGTTGGCTTCGGGAGCGTCGCCTGTGGCCTTGAATGTCACCTTATACTGGTCGGCGTCGGTGGCGTCGGCCTCGGCGTTGAGTTCATAAGCGAATTCAGCGCGGGCTTTTGCCTGCTCGACTTCCTTGATGGTGTATTTGGTGAGAAGACCGTCGGCACGGAGGAGGTAGAGGTCAAACCAGCCTGCTGTGACGTTTTCGAGAGCGTCGCGTTTAACCATTGTCACACCGGCAGCCGAGATGTTGGCGATGTCGGCGGCTTCGAGAGCAGAGTTGACAGTGGCGATGGTCGTGGCTTTGTCAAGACCGGCGGTGACGTCGGCGAGCTGGATGCCGGTGCTCTTGCCTTCTTCAACGACGGGAGCTACCATGAAGCTGTGGCCGGCATACTTGAAGAAGCCTGAGCGCGGGATGACGTTGCCCATGACTTCGGCGGGAAGTTTGGCGAGTTCGGGGTCGCCGTTGAAGTGGCCGAATTCATATTCGAGAGCGGGAGCGTTTTCGCCCGAACCTACTACTATATAATTGTCGTCGCTGAGGGGCGAGGTGACGAAGCGGTAGTCGTCGCCGAGGACGGTAGCACCGAAGTAGCCTTCTTTGTCAGGTGTCAGAGGCTGGTGGAATGATTCGCCTGCCTTGTTGCCTGCGACGACGGGCATGAGCATCGTGCGGACGTTGCGCGATGAGCCTGTGGT
>USIN01000268.1 GCA_900554715.1 uncultured Bacteroidales bacterium | reverse complement strand
ACTACCAGAACGACGGCATCCGCCGCTACGGCTTCCACGGCACGAGCCACCGCTATGTCTCGCAGCGTGTGTGCGAGATTCTCGGCTGTGACATAAAAGACAAGAAAATCATCACCTGCCATATCGGCAACGGCGGCTCGATCACAGCCGTGCTCAACGGCAAGAGGGTCGACACCTCGATGGGTCTTACTCCGACCGAAGGTCTGATGATGGGCACACGTGTCGGTGACGTCGATCCCGGCGCGCTGACATACCTGATGACAAAGCACAATCTCAGCGCCGCCGACATCCAGAAGATGATCAACAAAGAGAGCGGCGTGGCCGGTGTGTCGGGCATCTCGAGCGACATGCGTGAGATCGAGGCCGCTGTCAATGCCGGCGACGAGCGCGCCAAGCTCGCTCTCGATATGTATGAGCACCGCATCATCAAATATGTCGGTGCCTATGCCGCAGAGATGGGCGGCGTCGATATCATCGTCTTCACAGGCGGTGTCGGCGAGAATCAGACCGGTGTGCGAGAGAATGTCTGCGCTCCCCTCGCTTTCATGGGTGTCGAAATCGACAAGGAACTCAATGCCCGCACACGCGGCACCGAGACCGTCATCTCGACCGAGGCCTCGAAAGTCAAGGTCGTCGTCGTGCCGACCGACGAAGAGCTCGTCATCGCACGCGACACACGCGACATCGTCTCGAAACTGAAATAATCATCTTTCCGAAATATAATATGGCGTCACGGCTTGCCGGGGCGCCATATTTTTGTAACTTTGCGCCGGATTTTCAAGATACACAATTTTTAGGTACAATATTTTAGGTAAAAATGATTTTACAATGCGCCGTTCTGTTCGCCTTTCTGGCGATAGGCGAGTTTATCGTGAGTGTCACCGGAGTGCCGGTCCCCTCGAGTATCATCGGCATGCTTCTGTTGGCCGCCGCTCTAAAATTCAGGCTCGTCAGACTCTTATGGGTCGACAAAATCGCCGACTTCCTCGTCAAAAATCTCGGTTTTTTCTTCGTTCCCGCCGGAGTCGGCCTGATGCGTTGTCTCGATCTGCTTGCCGACCAGTGGCTGCCTATAGTCGCGGCGTCGGTCATCAGCACGTTTATCATCATTCTTGTCACCGGGCGTATTCATCAGGCTGTGCGCCACAGATTATCACGACGTCATGAACTTTCTCGACAATAAAATATTTCTGCTGGCGCTGACTTTTGTCGTTTTCCTTGCCGCCAGACTCCTGCAGAAGCGCACGGGCTCGCCGCTGCTCAATCCCATACTCGTTTCGATAGCCGTGCTTATCTGTCTGCTGTCGGTTTTCGGTGTCGACTATGACACTTATGCCGCAGGGGGCGAGTATATCGATTTCTGGCTCAAACCGGCGGTAGTCGCCCTTGGCGTGCCGCTCTACAGGCAGCTTGAGAATATAAAGAAGCAGATGGTGCCGCTGCTTGCGGCCGAGCTTGCCGGATGTGTGGCCGGCGTGGTATCGGTGGTTTTGCTGGCACGTTTTTTCGGAGCCTCTGAAGAAGTGGTGATGTCGCTGGCGCCAAAGGCAGTGACGACGCCGATAGCCATGGAGATATCACGTTCGGTCGGCGGCATCCCGCCGCTGACTGCCGCGGTTGTTGTCTCGACCGGTATCTTCGGCGGTATGGCCGGATTCAGAATGGTAAGGATGGGACACATCAAAAGTCCGATAGCGACCGGATTGTCTATCGGTACGGCAGCTCACGCCGTCGGCACTTCGGCCGCGATGGAGCACGGTGAGCGTTATGGCGCTTTTTCGTCGCTCGGCCTGATTCTCAATGGCTTGCTGACGGCGCTGCTTGCTCCGCTGATCCTGTCGCTGATAGGCGTCGCAGTGTAGGACTTAGTTCCAGGTGTATTTCTTTTGGTGTGACAGGCGCGAGCAGATGATGAGGGCGACCGATCTGAACGGCCGCATCAACAGAAAGAAGGGTATGGTCAGGCGCAGGGGCGTGAGCGTGAGCGCTGTCATGGCTCCGCGCCAGGCGAGTATCACCGTCGTCAGAGCTGCAGCGATAATGATGAGTGCCGCCGAGATGACAGCGATGTTCATCGGAGACATGACGATGGCCGCAGCGGCTGTGCCGAGCAGAATCCAGAGCGCCGGCGCGCCTGACGACATCATCGCTCTCGGACGCCGCCGAATGAAGGTCTCCGTGAATGTGTGACGCATGGCTATGTCTCTGAAAGTCTTGCTGTAGTCATAGCTGCTGAAATTGACAATCGAGTCGTGTGAGAGCTCTACGGTGCAGTTCTGCGGTGTGGCTATCTCGCTGATGAAAATATCGTCGTCGCCGTAATGGAGATTGAGCGAGCGCGAGAAGCCTTTGTTTTTAAAGAAGAGGTCCTTACGGTATGCCAGATTCAGTTCAGTGCCGCGATATGGATGTCGGTTGGCAGCCGGAGCCAGCCATGCGACGCTGTCGGCCGCATAGTTGAAGATGCGTCTCCGGTGTCCGCGGGCGCGGTCGTCGCCGGGAACCGGGGCGGCATATCCCAGTACGATGTGCTTGGCCGGATCTGTGACCATCTGCGATGTCATTGCTCTGAGCCATTTGTCAGAGCCGATGATGGCGGCTACGGTTGTCAGGACTACGACTTCATAGCGGGCTGCCTTGACGCCGAGGGTGATGGCGAGTTTCTTGCGGCTGAGATTGCGGGCGCCGTCAGGAGTATGTGTCAGATACAGGTTTCTGTATGCGAGCTGCATGGGCTCGACCGTGTTGCGTACATCGCTTGAGTCGCCTTC
>USIN01000267.1 GCA_900554715.1 uncultured Bacteroidales bacterium | reverse complement strand
GGCCATATCTTCTACGTCGAAATAGACGGCGACGCCACCCATAACCCCGAGGCCATCTCAGACATCGTCGACCTGATGGACAAGCACAACATCGGCTACTGTTCGGTCAACCACAACCGCAACCGCTGCATGGAGTGCGGCTACGAAGACGCCACCGAGAACCTCGAGGTCTGCCCCAAATGCGGCAGCAAGGCCATAGACCGTCTGCAGCGCATCACCGGCTACCTCGTCGGCACGACCGACCGCTGGAACAATGCCAAACTTGCAGAACTCAACGACCGCGTCGTTCACAAATAAGCGCATCAATGTCTGATTCCGAAGACATCACACTTCGTGTCGTCGATATCATCGACGGCACGACTGTTGACGGCCCGGGGCTTCGCACATCAATTTATTTCGCAGGCTGCGACCACCGCTGCCCCGGCTGCCATAACCCTTCGACCTGGGCCCACGACGCAGGGCGCGACATGACAGTCGGCGAAATCATCGCCCACATCGAAGAAAACGGCTTCAATGTCACCTTTTCAGGAGGTGACCCGCTTTATCAGGCCGACAAAATCGCCGTGCTCTCCCGAGAAATCAGACGCCGGCTCGGCAAGAACGTCTGGTGCTACACGGGCTTCACATACGAAGAGCTTATCGCCGGCACTCCGTCAGCCCGACGGGTGCTCGACAACATCGACGTCCTCGTTGACGGCCCTTTCATCGAATCGTTGCGCGATACGTCGCTGCTATTCCGCGGCTCATCAAACCAGCGCCTTATCGACGTGGGAGCGACAGCCGCATCAGGCCATATAGTCGAATGGGAAAGAAAGTAGTCAAGCCCGTACTCCCCTTAAACCTTTGCTTCTCAAAAGCGTTGTTACGATAGACAGTTTGGCACTGTTTTTGCACTATCGTGTATAAATAAACAGAAACAACAGTCTAACTTATAAATATATTATTTGAGTTATGCAAAAAGGAAAAATCGGGGTTACGACTGAGAATATTTTCCCCGTCATCAAAAAATTCTTATACAGCGACAACGAAATATTTCTGCGCGAGCTCGTCTCTAACGCTATCGACGCCACACAGAAAATCAAGACACTCTCGTCGTTCGGCGACTTCAAGGGCACACTCGGCGACCTCAACGTCAAAGTCACAGTAGATAAAGAAGCCGGCACCGACCGGGGCATCGGCATGACTGCCGACGACATCGAGAAATATATCAACCAGATAGCCTTCTCGGGGGCCGAAGAGTTTCTCGCCAAATATAAAGACAATGCCAACGCCATCATAGGCCACTTCGGGCTCGGTTTCTACTCGGCCTTCATGGTCGCCAAGAAAGTCGTCATCAGGACACTCTCGTACAAAGACGGCGCCGAAGCCGTGCGCTGGGAGTGCGACGGCTCGCCTGAGTTCACTCTCGAGCCTGATGACCGCAAAACCCGCGGCACCGACATCATCCTCTATATCGACGACGAAAACAAGGAGTTCCTCGAACAGGCCCGCATCGACACCCTTCTGAAGAAATATTGCCGTTTCCTCCCCGTCCCCGTCATCTCGGGTAAAGAACAGGAGTGGAAAGACGGCAAGATGGTCGACACCGACCGCGACCGCGTCATCAACAACATCGAGCCGCAGTGGACCAAAAAACCCGCCGAACTGACAGACAAAGATTATCTCGACTTCTACCACGAGCTTTATCCCGGCCAGGAAGACCCGCTCTTCTGGATCCACCTCAACGTCGACTATCCCTTCACGCTGACCGGCATCCTCTATTTCCCGAAGATCAAGAACAACTTCGAGATTACTAAAAACCGCATCCAGCTCTACTGTAACCAGGTCTTCGTCACCGATTCGGTCGAAGGCGTCGTACCCGAGTTCATGATGCTGCTTCAGGGTGTCATCGACTCGCCAGACATACCTCTGAACGTCTCGCGTTCTTACCTCCAGAGCGATTCGGCCGTCAAGAAGATTTCGACCTATATCACCAAGAAGGTCGCCTCGCGTCTCGAAGACCTCTTCAAAGCCGACCGCGCCGGATTTGAGAAGAAATGGGACGACATCAAGCTCTTTATCGTATACGGCATGCTGACCGACGAGAAATTCTGTGAGGCGGCCATGAAGTTCATGCTTCTCAAAGACACCGAGGGCAAATATTTCACCCTCGACGAATATAAGGTACTCGTCGAAGCCAACCAGACCGACAAAGACGGCAACATCGTCTATCTCTATACCACCGACCCTGTCGCCCAGTATGACTTCATCAAGACGGCCAATGACCGCGGCTACAACGTGCTCGTCCTCGACGGCCAGCTCGACAGCCATTTCGTCGGCATGCTCGAGAGCAAGCTTGAGAAGACGACCTTCGTACGCGTCGACTCTGACGTCATTGACAATCTTATCCGCAAAGACGACCGCAAGGCCGCCGACCTCACCCCGCTCCAGCGCGATATCATGACGACTATGTTCCGCTCGCAGACGCCCGAAGTCGAGAAGGCCCAGTTCCTCGTCTCGTTCGAGGCCATGGCGGCAAGCGACCAACCCGTCGTCATCACTCAGAACGAATATATGCGACGCATGAAAGAGATGTCGGCACTACAGCCCGGCATGTCATTTTACGGCGAACTGCCCGACAGCTACAACCTCGTCGTCAACACCGAGCATCCGCTCGTCGCCGGCATCAGGGACAAAGCCACCGAAGCGCTCGAGGCTACTGTAAAGCCCCTTGCTGACAAGATCGAGGCCGACAACGCCGAGATAAGCAAGCTCCGCGAGGCCCACAAAGCAGGCTCTGACGCCGAG
>USIN01000266.1 GCA_900554715.1 uncultured Bacteroidales bacterium | reverse complement strand
CGGCCTCGGGTCACTGTGGCATGATGATGGACGACCGTGTGCTCGAAACCTTTATACGTCAGTATATTGAGTCACAGACCACTCCCGCGGTGCTCTTCACCTGGCACGGCGGCGAACCCCTGCTGCGCGACCGCTCGTATTATGAGAAAATCATAGCCCTTGAGCGCCGCTACGCCCGCGGCATCAGGGTCGACAACGCCATCCAGACCAACGGCACCCTGCTCGACGACGACTGGTGCCGTTTCTTCCGCGACAACGGCTGGCTCGTCGGACTCTCGGTCGACGGCCCCGAAGACCTTCACGACCGCTACCGCCGTACAGCCGGCGGAGGCCCGTCGTTTGCGGCGGTCATGCGCGCCATCGAAACCCTCGACCGCAACGCCGTCGACTGGAACGCCCTCGCCGTCGTCAATGTCTATAACGCCCGTCATCCCGACCGCTTTTATGACTTCTTCAGGTCAGTCGGATGTCATTACATACAGTTCACGCCTGTCGTCGAGCGTCTTGTCAGACATGCCGACGGCCGTCATCTTGCCTCTGTCGCCGACACCTCGGCACCTCTGGCCGATTTCTCGGTCACACCCGGGCTGTGGGGCGACTTTCTCTGCCGTGTCTTCGACCGCTGGGTGCGCGCCGACGTCGGCACATACTTCGTCCAGCTCTTCGACGCCACGCTCGCCAACTGGGTCGGCGTGCCGCCCGGTGTCTGTTCGCTCGGATCTTACTGCGGCCATGCCGGAGTCGTCGAGCACAACGGCGACATCTATTCGTGCGACCATTTCGTATTCCCTGAATACCGCCTCGGTAACATCCTCGATCGTCCGCTGCTCGACATGATGTACAGCGGACGTCAGCGCGACTTCGGATCTGCCAAACGTGGCGCCTTGCCGCGGCAGTGCCGCGAGTGCCGCTATACCGATGTCTGCAACGGCGAGTGCCCGCGCAACCGCTTCGTCCTCAGCACCGACGGCCAACCGGGCCTCAATTATCTCTGCGAGGGTTATTACCGTTTCTTCAGTCATAGCGAGCCGTATATGCGCTTCATGCGCGACGAACTGCTCGCCGGCCGCCCTGCCTCCAATGTCATGGCGCTCGCCGCAAAATAATCGGCCGAAAATTTGCCCTGACGGCTATTTGTCTGTAACTTTGCATTGTGGGACGTCTCCTGTCAATAGATTTCGGGCGCAAACGCTGCGGCATCGCGGTGACAGACCCTCTGCGCATTGTGGCCAACGGCCTTACGACCGTGGCTACGGGCGATTTATGCGCCTTTGTCAGGAACTACGTCGCTGCCGAGGGCGTCGACCGTGTCATCGTCGGGCTCCCGAAGACCCTCCGCGGAGAGCCTTCCGAGTCGATGCGCTATCTGACGCCGGTCATCAACCGCCTGCGCAAGGAGATAGCCCCTGTGGCGATTGACTTCTATGACGAGCGTTTCACCTCGGTGCTCGCCCACCGGGCCATGATCGACGGCGGCATGAAGAAGAGCGACCGCCGCGACAAGGCCGTTGTCGACGAGATCTCGGCCACGATTATCCTCAACGATTACCTCCAGAGCAAACAATATAACGATACTATATGAAACTTCCTGTATACCTTTACGGACATCCGGTGCTCCGCGCCGAAAACGCCGATTTGACGCCCGATTATCCCGAGCTCGACAAACTCATCGACGATATGTATGAGACCATGTATGCGAGCGAAGGCGTCGGCCTCGCAGCCCCTCAGATCGGACGCAACATTAAGCTCGTCGTCATCGACGCCGACCCTATGGGCGACAACTTCGAGGAGTGCAAGGGCGTCAAACTCACCTTCATCAATCCGACAGTCACCGTTCTCGACGGCGACAAGGTGTCGCGTGCAGAGGGCTGTCTGAGCCTCCCCGACCTGTCGGAGAATGTCAGCCGTGTCGAGCATGTGCGCGTCGACTGGCTCGACCGCGACTTCAAACCCGTCAGCCGCGAGTTCAGCGGCTTCCTCGCACGCATCATCCAGCACGAGTGCGACCACCTCTCGGGCAAGCTCTATATCGACCACATCTCGCCGATACGCAAGCAGCTCATCAGAAACAAGCTCAACAATATCATAACCGGACGCATACGTCCCGATTATCCGGCCAGATTCGCGCCGCGCAAACGTTAAACCACAATAACCAGATATGGCAGACGATAAGAAAGTAATATTCTCGATGGTGGGGGTGTCGAAGATCTATCCCCCGCAGAAACAAGTACTTAAAAACATCTACCTCTCGTTTTTCTACGGAGCCAAGATCGGCATCATCGGTCTTAACGGCTCGGGTAAGTCATCGCTTCTCAAGATAATCGCCGGCATCGACAAAGACTTCCAGGGTGAAGTCGTCTTCTCGCCCGGTTATAGCGTCGGCTATCTCGAGCAGGACCCGCAGCTCGATCCCGACAAGACCGTCATCGAGGTCGTGCGCGAGGGCGTGCAGCCCATCATGGACCTCATGGCCGAGTTTGATGCCGTCAACCTCAGCTTCGGCGACCCCGACGTCCTCGAGGATCCAGACAAGATGGACGCCCTCATCGCCCGTCAGGCCGAGCTTCAGGATAAACTCGACGCCGTCGACGCGTGGAACATCGACTCTAAGCTCGAACGCGCCATGGACGCCCTGCAGTGTCCGCCCGACGACCAGAAGATATCGACCCTCTCGGGTGGCGAGCGCCGCCGTGTGGCCCTCTGCCGCCTGCTCCTTCAGCAGCCCGACGTGCTTCTGCTCGACGAGCCCACCAACCACCTCGACGCCGAGTCGATCGACTGGCTCGAGCAGCA
>USIN01000265.1 GCA_900554715.1 uncultured Bacteroidales bacterium | reverse complement strand
CCCGCCGCAGAGGCGCTGCTGCCATCGCTCGGCAACATCTCAACCGACCTGCGCCGCCAGGGCCAGGGCCTCAACCAGAGCAAAGTACTCTCGCTCGACATCATCTCGAACGCCGTCGGAGGCAACTGGGAGCGGCCGGTCTATTTCGCGTCGACAGTCCCCGCTTCATACTATCTCGGCTTCGACAACTACATGTATTCTACCGGCATGGCCTATGAGGTAACACCCTTCAGCAATGCGGCCTACTCGCCAGTAGCCGACAAGGCTTATGAAAACATCATGAGCAAATTCCGCTGGGGCGGCCTCGACGACAAAGAGCACGCCAAAGGCCTCTATCTCGACGAGACCGTGCGCCGCATGGTCGCTTCGACCCGCAACGCCATCCTCGACTGCGTCGAGAATCTCATCGCCGCCGGCGACGAACCGGCCTCGCAGTGGGCCATCGACAACGCCCGTCAGAACGGACGCGCAATACCGGCCGACCACTACGACATGGCCCGCGACCTCCTGAGCCTTATCGACGAGAAACTGCCCGCCGACGTGACACCGTTCGACGGTCTCATGAGCTACTACATGGCCACATACTATCTCGACCTCTATAACGCACGCCACAACAGCGCCGACCTCGACAAGGCCGACGAGATACTCGACCGCGAGACCGGCCGGCTCGCCCAGCTGGTCAACTATGCCGCCACCCTCACCCCCGGACAACTCAACAACCTCGGACGCTCAGAGACATACGCCCTGCAGTATCTCGGTCTGATCATAGGCCTCAAGAACCAGGCCGCCCTCTACCGCGCCGCCCGCGGGAACGCCGGGTTTGACGAACTCCTCGCCGGAGGCAACGGCTTCAACGTCGACCACTCTCAGAGCGTCTACCCGATGGTCTATGTCGACGGCGTCACCCTCGACGAGGCCCGCGGCTCGCTCGACAAAGTGTCGGAAGGCACACGCCGCGTGCTCACTCCTGCAATCGGTCTTCTCGAACTCCACAAGGCTCTCGGCGTCGACCCCATGGCCATCACCGACTCAATCGTCAAGGCCAACGGCATAGACATCTACGCATGGCGCAACCTTGTCGACTGACCTCTCTAAAACCGACATCATTCTCTCTGAACAATGTTTATCGAACAACCTCCATTGCTATACCGCCTCCTTTTCCCGGAGGCGGTGTGGCGATTAAAACGTCATAAAAACCGCCGTGTCGTCTACCTGACGTTCGACGACGGCCCGATACCCGAAGTCACACCCTGGGTGCTCGATCTCCTTGACCATTACGGCATCAAGGCGACATTTTTCCTCGTCGGCGACAACGTGCGCCGCCATCCCGAACTCCTCGAGGAAATCAAACGCCGCGGCCACTCGTGGGGCAACCACACCATGCACCACCTTCAGGGCATGAAAGTCAAATCGCGCCGCTATATGCGCGACATCACCGAGGCCGACGCACTCATCGACAGCCCGCTCTTCCGTCCGCCGCACGGCATCATACGCTGGAAACAGGCCAAAGGCATCAAAAACCACTACAACCTTATAATGTATGACCTCGTGACCCGCGACTATTCGAAGAAGCTGACACCCGACCAGGTCCTCGCCAACGTCAAACGCTATGCGCGCAACGGCTCGATCATCGTCTTCCACGACTCGCTCAAGGCCGAACGCAACATGAAATACGCCCTGCCGCTCGCAATCGAGTGGCTCAAGGATAATGGCTACGAATTCCTCCCCATCCCCATGTAATGCGGCTCTCACGCCCGAACGCCTCATACGTGCCGCCGCCGAACTGCGAGGTGCCTGCCGCACAGGCTTCGCCGAAGCCGGTCCGGTCGACGAACGCCATGTCGCCATCTACCGCGACTGGATTGCCGCAGGACGCCACGGCTCGATGGGCTACCTCGAACGTTACGACGACATCCGCCGCGACCCGCGGCTGCTGCTCGACGGCGCACGCTCGATAATCTGCTGCGCCTTCGACTACCGCCAGCCATACCACAACCGCCATATCGCCGACTATGCCCTCGGCGACGACTACCACACCGTCGTGCGCCGGCAGCTCGAATCGCTCGCCGCATACATCAGAGAGCGCTTCGGCGGCGAGACACGCGTCTGCGTCGACACAGCGCCGATACGCGAACGCTACTGGGCCTCGCGCGCCGGCCTTGGCGTCATCGGCCTCCACAATCAGCTTATCGTGCCCGGCATCGGCAGTCAGGTATTTCTCGGCGAAGTACTATGGACAGGCGAACTGCCTCCCGACAAATCACTGCTCGACTCAGACTGCGGCCACTGCGGCCGCTGCCATTCGGCATGTCCCGGAGGCGCCATTGACGGCCGCGGAGGCCTCGACGCACGACGCTGTCACTCATATCTCACAATCGAGTGCCGCGACAATCTCGACGACAGCGTCGGCCTCGGCGACAATATCGTCGGCTGCGACATCTGCCAGCGCGTCTGCCCACATAACATTCCCGTCACCACTCCGCCGGCGCTATTCCGCCCGCGACCCGACGTCCTCGCTCTCACCCGCGAAGCCATCGCGGCAATGGACCACGACAGCTACTGCAGCGTCTTCCGCGACAGCGCAATCCGCCGCATCAAACACCCGCGCCTCCTCCACCTCGCCCAAAAGAAACATTAGAGCAGGCGAAGCTCATAATATTAATCATGGGCTTCATCCTTGGAGCCAGCGAGTTGGCTGCTACGGCTGAAGCCGTAACTCCATAATTTTCCAACGATGTCAATGTGCGTTTGACATCGTTTTGACTTTTCAGGTGCGCGGGGATGTCTGCCGCTAAAGTGGTC
>USIN01000264.1 GCA_900554715.1 uncultured Bacteroidales bacterium | reverse complement strand
ATGATGACGTCGACGTCGGCGGGAGGCACGACGCCGGTGCGGTCGTTCCAGGTGATGGCGAAGCCGTGTGAAAAGTAGAGGGCGTCGCCGGCTTTGAGCTGTGATTTGATTGTGGGCCAGACGCTGAGGACGGCGGCGTCAGAGAGCAGGCACATCACGATGGTGCCGCGGCGGCAGGCTTCTTCGATGCCGAAGAGTGTCTCGCCCGGCACCCATCCGTCGGCGACAGCTTTGTCATAGGTTTTGCCGGGACGCTGTCCGACAATGACATTGAAGCCGTTGTCTCTGAGGTTGAGGCTCTGTCCGGGGCCCTGCACGCCGTAGCCGATGACGGCGATGGTTTCGTTTTTGAGCACTTCGCGGGCGTGGTCGAGTGTAAATTCTTCACGGGTGACGACTGTCTCCTCGACTCCGCCGAAATTCATTTTTGCCATAGAATTATGTTTTAGGGAAAATTATTGTTGATTCATTTGATGCGGTCGCGCCAGATGATTCTGAAACCGACAGCGCGCGTCCCGTCGGCTATTATCTCGCATTCTGAAACGTCGGCGTCATTTGAGACAGCCACGGAGACAGTCTCGCCGAAATGACATTCGCGGTGGAAGCAGATGTCGAGGCGCTCGATCTCGTGACTGTCGTAATAGTCGAGCGGCCAGCGGTTGAGCAACAGGGCGAGATAACGCACTGAGTTGACATGACGGTTGAAGTCGATGTCGCAGTATTTGAATGTATATTCTTCCGTCTCGGGCTTGGCGAGAGTCTTGAGTCTCGGAGCTTTTGACAGCGGTATATGTCTGGGTGAAACGGGGAAGAGGTCTTTCTCGAGCATGTCGAGATCGGCGACACAGCGGTGCTCGATGTCAATGGCGGTCCACATTGTATAGACATAGCCTATGATGTGTCCCTCGCCGTCGTGGACTGTAAAACAGCGGTCGCTGAAATGTCGGTTGTATCCCTCGATCCAGGTGGTCAGCGAGTAGACCTCGTTGATGACGGGATAGCGTTTCATCTCGAACGAGACGCGGCTGAGCACCCAGGCTATGCCGCGGCAGTTGAGCTGTTCGTAGCCGATTTCGAGGAGATTGGCGTGTTCGGTGGCAACTTCGATGATGCGTTCGAGAAGAAGAGTGACGGGCAGTGTGGCTTCGGCTCCGCTTTCGCCGGCAGTGAGCCGGTAGGTGTGTGTATGTTCGACCGGGTGTTTCATGATTGTTCGTTTTGTTCTGATGAAGAACGCTCGCGCCTGAGCTTTTGTTCTTCAAGGTAGAGGTCGACATACTCTACGGGCGACTTGGTGACGCAGACGCGTCCGCTGCGCACAAACTGTTTGATGCCGTATCGGCGCAGACGGTCGAGAAGGGCTTCGGTCTCCCACGGATGGCCGGATTTCTCGATGACTGTGTATTCGGGAGTGATCTCGAGGATGCGGGCGTTGTGGTGGCGTATTATCGACTCGAGTTTCTGCTCGGCGAGCAGTTTCGATGTGTCGACCTTATAGAGCGCGATTTCCTGATAGACGATGTCGTCGTCGGTATACAGGAAGGCCTTGATGACGTCGACGCGCTTCTCGATCTGACGCACGAGCTTGTCCATCGTCGGGGCGTCTGCCCATGTCGTCAGTGTCAGTTTGTGGATGTCGGGCACAGACGATGCGCTCGCCGTGACGTCTTCGATGTTGATGCAGCGGCGCGTGAACATCGATGACACCTGACTGAGGAGTCCGACGCAGTTTTCTGAGTATATCGTGACGGTAAACAGTTGTCTCTTGGGTGTGGTCATAATGTGAATACTTTATCGGGTGAAAGCATTATGTAGTCGACGGCTTTGCCGACGGGCGTCATCGGGAAGACCATGTCGGTCTCGTCGATGTTGACGTTGAGTATGTAGCAGCCGTCATGGGCGATCATTTCGGCAATGGCGCCGTCAAGCTCAGAGCGGTCGTCGACGTCGCGGGCCGCGATGCCGTAGGCTGCCGCGATGGCTTTGAAATCGGGGTTGAGCATCGGCGTCTGTGAGAAACGGCGGTTGAAGAAGAGGTTCTGCCACTGACGCACGTTGCCGAGGAAGTTGTTGTTGAGAATGACAATCTTGACGGCGACGCCGTACTGCATGATTGTGCCGAGCTCCTGTATCGTCATTGGAAGCCGCCGTCGCCGCAGAAAAGACATACCGTGCGGTCGGGGGCGCCGATTTTGGCGCCGATGGCTGCGGGCAGACCGAAGCCCATCGTGCCGAGTCCGCCCGAGGTTATCATGGCGCGGCGGTGACGGAATCTGAAGTAGCGGGCCGACATCATCTGGTTCTGACCGACATCGGTGACTGCGACCGCGTTGTCGGGCACGGCGGCGCTGACACGCGAGACGACTTCGCCCATTGTCATCTTCGGTGTGCCCGGGTTGAGCTCACGGACGATGACATCGGCTGATTCGACGGCGTTGCAGGTGTCGAAGCTGTCACACCAGTCTTTGTGGTCGGCGGCGCTGACGGCGGCGAGCAGCTTCTCGACTGCGACGCGCGCGTCGCAGTTTATGGCGACGGTCGATCTGACGGTCTTGTCGAACTCCGAGGGGTCGATGTCGATATGAATTATCTTGGCGTCGGGGGCATAGAGGTCGGTGTTGCCGGTGACGCGGTCGTCGAAGCGCATGCCGACGGCGACGATGACGTCAGCGCGGTTGGTGTTGTAGTTGACGCCTATGTTGCCGTGCATGCCGAGCATACCTTTATATAAAGGATGGTCAGAGGGCATGGCGGAGAGTCCGAGCAGTGTAGCTCCGACGGGAATACCGGTTTTTTCGGCAAATGCCG
>USIN01000263.1 GCA_900554715.1 uncultured Bacteroidales bacterium | reverse complement strand
ACATATATACGGCGCAACTCGCGGTACAGTAAAGACACGCCACTGACCGACGAAATCGACATGGCGGCGACCGACTCGAACCTCTCGGCCGAATATCATGAGCTTCAGCGGCTGATAGCGACGCTCAAGCCTCT
Organism: uncultured Bacteroidales bacterium; assembly: GCA_900554715.1. Taxonomy (GTDB): domain Bacteria; phylum Bacteroidota; class Bacteroidia; order Bacteroidales; family Muribaculaceae; genus CAG-873. Next base: position 2,687 of record USIN01000263.1, on the reverse strand, counting down.
CGACCGCGCCATCATCACCCTCTGGCTCGACGAAAAGAGCTATGACGACATCGCGACAATCACCGGCCTGTCGAAAACGAATGTAGCGATACGGCTGCACCGCATCAAAGAATCACTGTCAAAAAAAGCAAATCTCTGACCTCACATTCAAATATAATCTCATGGAACTCGAACAATTCAGATCAGTCTGGCAACAATATTCACCCGAACCCGACGACCTCGACCGCCGCAACCGGTCGATAGCCATGCGTCTCGCAGCGACGCGTGTCAACAGCCATCAGCACGAACTTTCAAGCAGTATACGTCACACCGGCTATATCGGCCTCACCATGACACCGCTGGCGGTGCTGCTCTACCTGATGGAGCTTGCGCCGGCCTGGTTTGCCATTGTCTATGCTCTCTTCGGTCTGGGCGATTCAATCTACTGCTTCCGCTTCGCATCCCAGATTGTCAAAAGCGATTACTTCTCCATGCCGACAGTCGACGCACTCGCCTGCGCGAGACGTTTTGTAAAAAGGCTGATACGCTCGAAAATCGTCGGTTTCCTGCTCGCGCTGCCGATCATCGTCTATCTCTTCATATTCTTCGAACACACGGGCGACACCGATCTCATCATCGGCGGATGTGTAGGCGGATGCATCGGCCTGGCCATAGGTATACGCAAACTCATCAACGAACTACGCCACGCCCGCAGTATCGTCAACGAATTCGAGTGTGACGAGTGAGCGGCGGACAATCAAATTTTGATAAATTTTTATCAGGAACATGGATTGGTTTTTGAGGTTTTCTTTTTAACTTTGTGAAACTTTTAACCAACCACGGCATGACAAGCAAAAGTCTCGTCTCAATCTCTGACATCGACAAGGAAGAGATGCTCCACCTCCTTGAGTTATCACGCTATTTCGAGGAAAATCCAAACAGTAAAATTCTTGACGGGCGTGTAGTGGCCACGCTGTTTTTCGAGCCATCGACCCGCACACGCCTGAGTTTTGAAACCGCAGTAAACCGTCTCGGCGGCCGTGTAATAGGCTTTTCCGACGCCAACTCGACCAGCACGTCAAAGGGCGAGACCCTCAAAGACACGATAAAGATGGTGTCGAACTATGTCGACCTGATCGTCATGCGTCACCACCTCGAAGGGGCGGCACGCTACGCCACCGAAGTGACATCGACCCCTATCATCAATGCCGGCGACGGCGCCAACCAGCATCCGTCGCAGACAATGCTCGACCTCTATTCGATATACAAGACACAGGGAACGCTCGAAAACCTCACCATCACGATGGTCGGCGACCTGAAATACGGCCGCACGGTCCACTCGCTGCTGATGGCGATGAGATATTTCAACCCGACATTCAACTTCATCGCCTGCGACGAGCTGCAGATGCCGGCCGAATACAAAAAATTCTGCATCGACAACGGCATACGCTTCAACGAGTCGGCCAACTTCTCGGCCGATGTCATCAACAGCAGCGACATCATCTATATGACACGCGTGCAGCGCGAACGCTTCACCGACATCATGGAGTATGAGCGCGTCAAAGACCTCTACAGACTCCATAACTCGATGCTCGACAACTCGAAGCCGACGCTGAAGATTCTCCACCCGCTGCCACGCGTCAACGAAATCGACCGGGACGTCGACGACAACCCCAAAGCATATTACTTCCAGCAGGCCGGCAACGGACTCTTCGCCCGCCAGGCTATCATCACCCGCGCCCTGGGCATCGACCCGCTCGCATAACAAGCAACAGACTATTATGACAAGCAACAAGAAAGAACTCGCCGTTGCCGCCCTCAAGGCAGGCACTGTCATAGACCGCATACCCTCTACCGCCCTTTTCAAGGCCGTAAAGCTGCTCGGCATCGAAAACCTCGACCGCAACGTCACCATAGGCAATAATCTCGAGAGCCGCAAGATTGGCAAGAAAGGCATCATCAAAATCGCCGACACCGTCTTCCCCGAGACCGTGCTCAACCGCATCGCCCTGATTGCCCCGACAGCCGTCGTCAACACCATCGAGAACTTCGAGGTCACAGACAAGCGTCAGGTAGAGCTGCCCGAGACCATCACAGGCATCGTCAAGTGTGACAACCCCAAGTGTATCACCAACAACGAGCCGATGGAGACCAAATTCCATGTCGTCGGACACAATCCTGTCGTAATACGCTGCCATTACTGCAACCACACCGTCGAAGGAAAGGACGCCAAGATTCTATGAAAGAAAACTGGAAACCGGGCACAATGGTCTACCCGCTTCCGGCCGCACTCGTCTCGTGCGGCATAAAAGACGTAGACGCCAATCTTCTGGCCGTTGCATGGACCGGAACGATATGCACCAATCCGCCCATGCTCTACATCTCGGTGCGGCCCGAACGCCATTCATATGACATCATCAGACGTTATATGGAGTTTACGGTCAATCTGACTACCGCCTCAATGGCCCGCGCGACCGATTTCTGCGGTGTGCGCTCGGGGCGCGAGTGCGACAAATGGGCCGAGACAGGCCTGACTGCCGCCGACGGCGTCGCTGTCGGCTGTCCCTATGTCGAGCAGTCGCCGCTGTCGATCGAATGCCGCGTCAAAGACATCATAAAACTCGGCAGCCACGACATGTTTGTGGCCGACGTCGTCAACGTCATCGCCGAATCATCTCTCATCGACCCCGGAACCCACGCTTTCGACC
>USIN01000262.1 GCA_900554715.1 uncultured Bacteroidales bacterium | reverse complement strand
TGCCTTCAATGACATTGTCAAGCTTGCCGCCTTCGGTGTCATCAACAACAAGCGTGTAGTTGTCACTGATCGTGATCTTGCCGCCACCGAGGGCATCAACGTCATGCGACGTACCTGAAGTAGCAGTCTCAGTATCAAAAATGATATTTGATGATATTATAGTTTCGGCGGTAAATAAATCACTGGAGATGAATATACCGTTCGCGCTCTATATATTCCCCGGTGACAACACCCCGGTTTTCTTTGCCAATCCGTCTTATCCTCAGTCGAATAGCCTTGGCGACCGTCGGTTTATCATTGCACCTTGGCTCGCGCCGTATCGTTCGGCCCGCGTCATTGCCGATGAGTGTGACGCGGCGGCGTTGATGGCGATGCACATTGACAATCCGCTTCGTGCTGCCGATGTCCCTGATGTCGCCACGACCGACAAAGCGGCTTATCTCGAGGGCGTAGGCTCGGTCGTCAGACGTCTCGGACGTGATGGCGGCAAGACGGTGGTTTCGTCTGTCATTCGCCTTGATTATGAGGTTGTTGATGTTGTTTCAGCCGCCTCCGGTTATTTCTCGATTCATCCCGAAGCCTTCTGTTATCTCTACTTCACGCCTGACACCGGCCTTTGGCTCGGCGCTTCGCCTGAAATCATTTATTCCTTTGATAAACGGCGCGGCAGATTCAAGACCATGGCCTTCGCGGGTACCCGTCCCGTTGAGATGCGTGACAGGCCATGGGACGTCAAGAACATCGACGAGCAGCGCATCGTGGCCGATTATATCGCAGACCGCCTGTCGGCCTGCAGTGTTAAGTATGTTGAAAAGCCCGTAATTACTGTCGATTATGGCAATATACAGCATCTCTGCACGTTTTTTGAAGGAAAGGCCGACGCTTCTATGACCGAGACGATTGTCGACAGTCTCAATCCGACCCCGGCGCTTGCGGGCTATCCGACGGCGACGGCAATTGACGAGATTGCCCGTGTCGAGTCGCACGGACGTGATTGTTACGGCGGAGTCGTGGGCGTCGATGACAGCGGCGCGACCCGAGTTTATGTCAATCTCCGCTGTGCCCGTCTGTCAGCCCGGTCTGCGGTCCTTTATGTCGGAGGCGGTATCACAGCCGCCTCAGTGCCTGAGGATGAATGGACCGAGACGCGTCTGAAATCAAAACTTCTGAAATCAGTAATCGAAAAAAGTGCAAAACGATAGCAATAATATATCACAGGGCCGCCCGCTTTTCGTCGTTTCGGTGGCGATCATCCTGCTGCTCGCGTGTCAGTTCCTGCCATGGTCTGATATGACCGGTGGCTTCGTCAGCGACTTCAACCTGTTTGAGGATCTTGCCGAACCGCTTGACGTCAAGGAACATGCGACAAACACAGGTGTCGACCTCGCGAGGGAGATAGCCGAGGCCGAGAGCGAGGAGACCGATGTGACCGCCGAGGAAGAGCTGCCGGTTCATGAAATCGAAGCTCCCGTTGTCGAAGAGGCCGAGAGCTATACCCCGGCTTATGTGACAGATAACAGATTCCTATCTCCGCGCGTCGACGGCGAAATGGTCATCGAGGACTATTCACCCGACGGCACGGCGCTCGCCCGCTTCACGGCCGCGCTTAGCAGGGCGTCCTCGGAAAATGTCAGAATCGCCGTCATAGGCGACTCGTATATCGAAGGCGACCTCCTGTGTCAGGATATAAGAAAGAAACTCCGCGCTGTCTTCGGGGGCGCCGGGGTAGGCTATGTGGCCCTTCACTCCGATTTCCCCGGCTTCCGCCGCTCTGTCGTGCAGTCTGACAAGGGGTGGACCAATCATGATATACGCACATCCAAAGCCACTGCGGTAAAGACTCTTTCGGGCGTCATCTCGACCTCTGTGCCGGGGGCGACAGTGACTTTCAAGGGCGCTTCATCGCCTGCCGATCTTAAGACATGGCAGCGCTCGACGTTTATCTATTCGTCGCCTGCCGCAGGCAATGTCGAAATCAGGACGGCTGCCGGCACTCAGCAGTTTGCAGTCGAACCCTCCGATCGCCCTCAGGCTATCGAGGTCGACGGCAGCACGGATTTCATCACTCTCTCGACAGACGTCGACAGTCTGGTCTCATACGGCCTGTGGCTTGAGGGTTCGTGCGGCATAACGGTCGACTGTATGTCGATAAGAGGCTATTCGGGCTTGAGACACAGGTCTATGTCGCAGGATATCGCGGCGGCGATGAATCCCTATGTCGATTATGACCTCGTCATTGTCGAATATGGCACAAATGCCGTCTCTGAGGAGCAGACCGACTATACGTCTTACTCTAACGTCATGTGCAAGGCCATAAGCCGCATCCGTCAGTGCCATCCGGGAGCCGACATCATCATCCTCGGGGTAGGCGACCGCGGCATCAAACAGGGCAGCGAAATCGTCTCTATGCCGGCTATAAAGTCGATGACTGCGGCCCAGCGTCTCACGGCGCAGAAATGCGGCGTCGCTTTCTGGGACACATACGAGGCTATGGGCGGCGAGGGCTCGATTGTCGACTGGCGCAAACGCGGACTCGTCAACGGCGATTATATCCACATCAACGGCAAAGGCGGCGCCGAACTCGCCGGAATGTTTGTCGGTTCACTCTTAAAAGCGGTAGGAGTCAATGAATAAGCATTTTGTGATATTGGCTCTGACGGCCATGATGACTGCGTTCGCGGTGCGGGCCGAGGGCGATGACGCCGAGATGCGCGAGAATCCCGAGTTCGTGATGGCCGATACTTTCGCCGTCAACGCCGCTGACCGCCATTATCGCGCCTATGACTTTATAAAGTCGGCTGACAACCGCATTATGATGAACGGCGCCGACTGGTCGGCTGCGA
>USIN01000261.1 GCA_900554715.1 uncultured Bacteroidales bacterium | reverse complement strand
GGGCGGCAAGACATCGTTCGCCCCCACCCTCCCGATGGGCGCAGGCATCAAATTCAAACTCAAAGAGCGCATCAACCTCGGTCTCGAATTCACAATGACGAAAGCCTTCGGCGACAAATTCGACGGCCCCGTGCTGAACGACCTCAACGGCATAAAAACAGCATTTTATAAAGACACCGACTGGTATTCGCGGCTGACCATAGGCATCAGCTATGAATTCGGCAAACGCTGCGAGACCTGTCATTACGTCGACTAACCAACGAGCAAGATATCAATGGCAGACAACGATATAAATATCAACCCCGACAACATCCCGAGCCATGTGGCCATAATCATGGACGGCAACGGCCGATGGGCCAAAGCCCGCGGGCTTGACCGCTCAGAGGGCCACGTCGAGGGTGTCAACACCGTCAGACGCATCACCGAGGAGGCTTCGGCCCTTGGCATCGGCTATCTGACGCTCTACACCTTCTCGACCGAAAACTGGAACCGGCCCAAAGAAGAAGTCGACGCTCTGATGCACCTCATCGTCATCGCCATCGAACGCGAGACGCCCGACCTGATAAAGAACAACGTGCGCCTCACGATGATCGGCGACATCAACAGTCTGCCCGACGAAGCCCGTCAGCGTCTCGAGCGCTGCTTTGCCGACACCTCGGCCTGCAACGGTCTCACCCTCGTGCTGGCCTTGAGCTATTCGTCGCGCTGGGAGATTGTCGAGGCCGCACGCAAGCTTGCCGCACGCGCTGCCGCCGGAGAGATAAAACCCGGCGACATCGACGCCTCGATGTTCTCTGACAGCCTTTCGACTGCCGGCATGCCCGACCCCGACCTGCTGATACGCACCGGCGGTGACCAGCGCGTCAGCAACTTCATGCTCTGGCAGATCGCATACTCCGAACTGTATATCACACCGACATACTGGCCCGACTTCAGCGGCTCAGACTTCAGGCTCGCCATTGCCGAATATCAGAAACGACAGCGGCGCTTCGGTCTGACCGGCGACCAGGTCAGCTGACAGGTTCAGACAATAATATATCAGAATATCAAATACGATAAACCACCATACCACGACATTCATCATTTCGACTATGCATAATAAACTGACAATCTTCATCACCGCTCTTCTCGCAGCCATAGCCCCTGTGGCAAAAGCTCAGGAACCGGTCGACACGATCTACAATCCCCCGATGATCTACAGCAATATGCCCAAGACCTACGAAATCGAAGGCATCAAAGTCACCGGAGCGCCCAACTATGAAGATTTCATCATCCTCGGCTATGCCGGTCTCAAGGTCGGCGACCGCGTCGCCCTTCCCGGCGACGACATCACCCAGGCCGTCAAACGTCTCATGCGTCAGGGCCTTTTCGCCCAGGCTCAGGTAAAAGTCGAGAAAATCGCCGGCGACAAAGCGTGGCTCGAGCTTGTTCTCAGAACCCATCCGCGAATCTCGGCCGTCAACTACAACGGCGTCAAGAAAGGTGAGCGCGAAGACCTTCAGGAACGTCTTCAGCTCATGAAAGGCAACCAGATAACCCAGAATATCGTCAACCGCGCCACGGCCATCATCAAGAAATACTTCGAAGGCAAAGGCTTCGGCAACGCCCAGGTCAACATCAAGCTCACCGAAGACCTCTCGAACCGCAACGAAATGATCGTCGACATCAACATCGACAAACGCGACAAAGTCAAGGTCCACAAAATTTACATCGACGGCAACGAAGTGCTCTCTGACCGTCAGCTGCAGCGCACGATGAAGAAAACCAACGAAAAAGGCAAGCTCATCAACCTCTTCCGTCAGAAAAAATTCGTCGAGAGCGACTATCGCGACGACCTCAACCGCATCCTCGAGAAATATAACGAGAAAGGCTACCGCGACGCCCGCATCGTCAGCGACAGCGTCACACCCTACGACGACCACACCGTCGACGTCCACATCACCGTCGACGAAGGCAAACAATACTACATCAAAGACATCTCATGGGTGGGCAACACCGTCTATCCCACCGAAGTTCTCGACGCCTATCTCGGCATGAAGCCCGGCGACGTCTACAACCAGAAGATAATGAACAAGCGCCTCAACGAAGACGACGACGCCGTGTCGAACCTCTACATGGACAACGGCTACCTCTTCTACAACCTCGTGCCCATCGAGCGCGAAGTCAGCGGCGACTCGATAGCCCTTGAGATGCGCATCATCGAAGGCCCCCAGGCCCGCATCAACAACGTCGTCATCAACGGCAACGACCGTCTCTACGAGAAAGTCATCCGCCGCGAGCTCCGCGTCAAGCCGGGCGAGCTCTTCAGCAAGTCAGACCTCATGCGTTCGGCCCGCGAAATCGCCCAGACCGGCCACTTCAACCCCGAGAACATGGATATCCGCCCCGAGCCGAACGAGAGTGACGGAACGGTCGACATCGTTTTCAACCTTGAGTCTAAAGCCAACGACAAGGTGCAGCTGTCTTTCGGATGGGGACAGACCGGTATCACCGGTCAGTTGGCCCTGTCATTCTCCAACTTCTCGATGAAGAACCTGTTCAAGCCCAACAGCTACAAGGGAATCATCCCGCGTGGCGACGGCCAGACATTCTCCATATCGGCACAGACCAACGCCCAGTATTACCAGAGCTACGGAATCTCCTTCTTCGACCCCTGGATAGGCGGAAGCCGACCCAACTCACTATCGATCTCGGCGGACTTCAGCCGCTCCACCGGTATCAACACCGCTTTCTACAACAATACGTGGAACACGGCATACCAGTATGCTTACTGGAACCAGTACTCCTACAACACCAACTACTCGAACTACGCCATCCAGAACGCGTACGACCCGAACAAGGTGCTGCAGATGGCCGGAGTGTCGGT
>USIN01000260.1 GCA_900554715.1 uncultured Bacteroidales bacterium | reverse complement strand
CTTGATATGCTCGAGCTGCTTGCCGACGAGCTTGCTTGTGCCGAAGTCCTTGACGCGATGGGTACAGAATGTCGGAGTCTGGTTGCCCGGACCGAAGGGATTGAACAGACGCAGGGTCGAGACAAACTCGGGAGTTATCTGACCGAATGAGATTATGGCGTCGATATCAATCTGAGGTGTCTGCTGCTCGGGCAGGATGTTTGCGGCGACGTATTCTTCGAAACGGCGCGTGAATTCGGGTATATTCTCCTCTTTCATCGAGAGGCCGACGGCATAGGTATGGCCTCCGAAGTTCTCGAGAAGGTCGCGGGCCGAGTCGACGGCCTTATAGACATCGAAGCCCTGGACCGAACGCGACGAGCCGGTGGCAAGGCCGTTGGTGAGGGTGAGGACGACCGAAGGCTTGTAATAAAGCTCGGTCAGGCGCGAGGCGACGATGCCGATGATGCCCTTGTGCCAGTCTTTGTTATAGATGACGATTGATTTCTTTGGCGAATTCATCTCGCCGCGGGCCTCGAGGATGGCGTTTGCCTCTTCGGTGATGCGCTTGTCGAGTTCCTTGCGGTCTTTGTTATATTGGTCGATGGCGATGCTCTTGCGGTTGGCGTCCTTGGCGTCACGGGCCACAAGAAGCTCGACAGCCTCGCGACCGCTCTGCATGCGTCCCGACGCGTTGATGCGCGGACCAATCTTGAAAATGACATCGCTGATGGTAATTTCCTTGCCACCGAGCCCACAGGTGCGGATGATGGCGCGCAGACCCATATTGGGATTGGAGTTGAGACGTTTGAGGCCGACGTAGGCGAGCACGCGGTTTTCGTCGACCATAGGCACGATGTCGGCGGCGATGCTGACGGCGACGAGGTCGAGCATGCTGTCGAGCTCGGCCGTGCCGATACCGTTGCTGATTGAAAAAGCCTGCATGAACTTGTAGCCGACACCGCAACCCGAGAGGTGGGGACACGGATAAGTCGAACCCTCGAGTTTGGGGTTCAGGATGGCGACAGCAGGGGGCAGTTCGTCGTCGGGCACATGATGGTCGCAGATGATAAAATCTATGCCTTTTTCCCTGGCATATTTGATTTCCTCGATTGCTTTGATGCCGCAGTCGAGGATGATGATCAGCTTGACGCCCTGCTCGGCCGCGACATCGATGGTTTTCATCGATATGCCATAGCCCTCGTCATAACGCGTGGGGATGTAATAATCGATTTCAGAATAAAAATTCTGCAGATAGCGGTAAACGAGCGCCACCGCGGTCGTGCCGTCGACGTCATAGTCGCCGTAGACCATGATTCTTTCTTTCGACCCCATAGCCCTGTTGAGGCGGTCGACAGCCTTGTCCATATCAGGCATCAGGAAAGGATCGTGCAAATCCCTGAGCGACGGATGAAAAAATTTCTCGGCGTCGCTCATGGTCGTGATGCCCCGCTGGATCAAAAGATCACTGATCGGAGCACAGTTGGCAAACCTGCGAGCCAACTCCGTCCCAATGCGCTGTTCTTCTGTCGATAGGGGTAAATAGTTCCATTTACTTGTCATTTATGTTGTTTTTTATTTTGCAGAATAAAGAGCGGCCATAGGCCTCGGGGAGGAGATGGTATAGCGATGGCTTCAGAAAAAAATTGGGGAGAGACACTTCTTGCCTTCTATAATGCAAAAATAGCCAAAATAATTGAATTATTCCGGCTATTTAAGTTTATTTATATTTTAGATTCTATGCGTCGCTTTCGCTCCTGACTTCCGAGAGATGGACATCGAGCTGCGGGAAGGGGAAACTTACGCCGGCCTGAGGCAGCTCTTTGTAAATTCTTTCATTCACCGAGTAATATACTCCCCAGTAGAAATCGCTGCGTGTCCATGCGCGGGCTTTGAGCACGACCGCACTGTCGGCAAGCTGGTCGACCACAACCGTCGGACTGCAGTCAACGCTACGCTTCATATATTCAGGTTGATTAAGCTGCTCCTCCTTCCAGATGTCAATCTTCGATTTCACGTGTTTGGTGCGATGGAACATGCGATAGACAAACGAGCGCTTCTTTGGTTCGTCGTCAACAGGCGCGCCGCTCTCGACAGCCTTGGCTGCCTCTTCTTTGAGACGCTGCGACATATCGTCGGCGATATACTTCTCGACAATCCTTTCGTCTGAGGCAAATATATCAAGAATGGCTTTACGGGCGGTCTCGACATCATCACCGTAGGAGATGCCGACCGACCAGTCGACGCGGCGGTATGACTCACGACTGTAGTTGTTGACAGAGCCGGTAGACAGACCGCCGTTGGGTATGATAATCGACTTGTTGTCAGGCGTCAGTATTATGGTATGGAAAATCTGTATCTCCTTGACTGTGCCGGCATAACCCTGTGCTTCGATATAATCGCCGACTTTATAGGGCTTTATAAGCAGAATCAGCACACCGCCGGCAAAATTCTGAAGTGTGCCGCTCAAGGCCATACCGATGGCGACGCCGGCCGAGGCAAAGATAGCGATAAACGACGACGTCTCGATGCCGATTATGCCGATGACTGTGACTATCAGTATGAAATACAGCACCATTCTGACAAGGCTGAGAATAAAACTCGTCAGCGACTTGTCGGCCTTGCGTTTGACCATTATGCCGGCAACAAACTTATATAGCTTGGCAATGATGAATTTACCAAGATAAAAGACAAATATCGCAATGGCAAGATTTATGGCAAAAGTCACCATCGAATGGATAAGTTTGTCCATCAGTTCGTCGAAAGGCAGGGATTTCAGCATGGCTATTTCCTGTTCCTTGTCAGGGACAGAATCAGGCATAACAGGCAGCGTATTCTGGAGTAGTTCGATAAAAGTCATTAATTCTGCGGTTTTAACAGTGATACA
>USIN01000259.1 GCA_900554715.1 uncultured Bacteroidales bacterium | reverse complement strand
TCTGCCGCGACAGAGTCGACGATCTTCCGGAGGTCGACGAACCTACCGTAGTACGCCATTACACAAACATGAGCACAAACAATTTCGGTGTCGACACCGGCTTCTATCCTCTTGGCTCATGCACAATGAAATACAATCCGAAAATCAACGAAGAACTCGCCGGCGGCGTCCGTGGCCTGCATCCTGCGCAGCCCGCATCGACCGTACAGGGAGCGCTCGAAATCTACCGTCGCCTCGAACTCGCGCTCTGCGAGATCGGCGGCATGGCCGAGTTTACCCTCAATCCCTTTGCCGGCGCCCACGGCGAGCTGACAGGCCTGCTCGTTATCAGAGCCTACCACGCCGACCGTGACGACTTCGGCCGCAAGACCGTCATCGTTCCGGACTCGGCTCACGGCACCAACCCAGCCAGCGCGGCGGTAGCCGGTTTCAACATCGTCGAAGTCAAAAGCCTGCCCGACGGCACCGTCGACATCGACGACCTCGCGTCGAAACTCGATGACAGCGTGGCCGCCATGATGATGACCAACCCCAACACCGTCGGGATGTTTGAGAAAAACATTCCCGTCATCGCCGAGATGGTCCACAAGGCAGGCGCCCTGCTCTACTACGACGGCGCCAACCTCAACCCGATGCTCGGCGTGGCGCGCCCCGGTGACATGGGTTTCGACGTCATGCACATCAACCTCCACAAGACATTCTCGACGCCTCACGGCGGGGGCGGTCCCGGCGCAGGTCCGGTCGGTGTACGCGCCGGTCTCGAGAAATTCCTGCCCACGCCGCGCGTCGTCAAGAAAGACGACGGCTCGCTCTACGTCGAGCGCTTCAACGACTCGTCGTTCGGCAGCATCTCGGCGTGGCTCGGCAACTTCACGGTCTATATCAAGGCTCTCGCATATATCCTCTCGCTCGGCCGCGACGCACTCTCGATGGCCGGACCGCTGGCGACTCTCAACGCCAACTACGTCATGCACTCGCTCGACGACCTCTACAAACTGCCGATTCCCGGTCCTTGCAAACACGAGTTTGTCTTCGATGGACTCAAAAACAAGTCGACAGGCGTCACGACGCTCAACGTCGCCAAACGTCTTCTCGACTTCGGGTTCCACGCCCCGACGATCTATTTCCCGCTGCTCTTCCACGAGTCGCTGATGATAGAGCCGACAGAGACCGAGAGCCGCGAGACGCTCGACCGCTTCATCGAAGTCATGCGCGAGATTGCCCGCGAGGCTGCCGAAACACCCGATATGGTCAAGGATGCCCCGCACGACACACCCGTGCGTCATCCCGACGACACCGAGGCTGCCCTTCACCCGATACTGACATGGAAACAGCTATGCGACAGGCAGACTGCATCATAATAGGCGCAGGCCCCGGCGGCTACGAGACAGCCGCCGCACTCGCCGCCGCCGGCAAAGATGTGGTGCTCGTCGAACGCGACAGCCTCGGCGGCACATGTCTCAACCGCGGGTGCATACCGACCAAATGTCTCTGTGCCTCAGCCAATATCATCGCCGACATCAGGCGCGCCGACGCTTTCGGCGTCAGCGTCGCGTCGTTTACCGCCGATTATGGCAAGGCTCACGCGCGCATCGCCGATGTGACCTCACAGCTGCGCGCCGGCATCGAGTCGCTGCTCGCCAAAGTGACGGTCGTCAAAGGCACGGCCTCGCTTGAGCAGGGGCATGTTGTCGTTGTAGGCGACGAACGCTTTACCGCTCCGCAGATTATCATCGCTACGGGCAGCGAGCCGGCGATACCGCCGATAAAGGGCGCCGGTCTCGCCGTCACCAGCGACGATTTCCTAAACCTCGACGACATCCCGCAGCGCGTCGCCATCATCGGCGGCGGCGTCATCGGCATCGAGTTTGCCTCGGTGCTTAACGACTTCGGCCGCGACGTTACGGTCATCGAATACTGCCCCGAGATTCTACCACCGTTCGACAAAGACATAGCCAAACGTCTGCGCACCACCCTCGGCCGCCGCGGCATCAGGTTTATGGTCTCGACGGCTGTCACAGCCATACGTCCCGGCTTTGAGATTGACGTCAAAGGGCGCAAGGGCGATGACCGCGTCAGCGCCGACCTCGTCGTCATGGCGACAGGACGGCGTCCCGTAATACCGCAAGGTACTGCCGAAGCGGGCATCGAACTCGACGGCCGCGGTTTCATCAAAGTCGACGACCTGATGCAGACCTCTGTCGAAGGCATCTTCGCCATCGGCGACGTCAACGGCCGCTGCATGCTCGCCCATGCCGCCGAAGCCCAGGGACGCCGCGCCATCGGCTCTGACGTCAACCTCGACATCATACCCTCGGCTGTCTTCTGTCAGCCCGAGACCGCTATGGTCGGCATGACCGAAGACTCAGCCCGGGCCAGCGACCGCAACATCGTCATCGGCAAAGCCTCATACGCCGCCAACGGCAAAGCCCTCGCCACGGGTGAGGAAGTCGGCACGGTCAAACTCGTCGTCGACCGCGACAGCGGCTTCATCTTAGGCTGTCATGTTCTGGGCGCTCACGCCTCTGACATCGTAGCCGAGGCGACCGCACTGATGTTCGGTATGACGACAGCCGAGGAACTCGCCGACGAACTCGTCCACAATCATCCGACCTTGTCAGAAGTACTTTCCGCAGCAGCCCGCGACGTCGTCGCCAGACTGACCCCTCCTGCAATCTAAGTATAATTTACGACAAAACATAAGAATCGGAGCTATGCCCACCCGGCATAGCCCCGATTTTCATTTCCGGCCCAACCAAGAACATCCCCTGTGCAGCTATGGACCAAGGGCTTCAATCCTTGAAACCAGCGAGTTGGCTGCAACGGCTGAAGCCGTTGCTCCATACGGCCTCGAGCTCGAGGCCGGCACAATAATA
>USIN01000258.1 GCA_900554715.1 uncultured Bacteroidales bacterium | reverse complement strand
CAAGTGCGATGAGGAGCAACAGTGGTACGGCGGGAAGAATCTGAGTGGCGCTTTTGGCAAATCCCGATTTCAGCCTCTCGAAATTGCATCGTCGGCATACAACAGCCAAAGCCACGGCGATGACAGCCGAGACAAGTAGTGTTATATGACTGTAGTCTGAGATCACGTCAGACCCGAGAAAACACATGATGCCGATGAGTGATAGCAGCAGTACGGCAACAGGTATCAGAGATACAGAGAGGCAGGGATTTACGGCACCCTGCTTGGGATTATTATTGTTCACTGTCGACCTTATGAAATTGTACTATGTAAAACGGTTTTTAAATAATTGGTGGCAAAAATACGCAAAAACGCGTGAATATTGACACGCACGGACATTAAAAAACTTCGACAATACGACATCTTATACAATGATTGCGATTTTAAGGGTAAAATATGTTAATTATTGCAAATATATTGTCGGTGATAATAAAAGCTATGTATAAAAACGTTATCTTTGTAAGCTTTTACAGCTACTATATACGGGGCTGACCGGTTTTGACAGCGCGTAGAGGTGGTATGTAAGCGTGCAGAGCAATGATGGCTACGCTCTTTAATCAGAGACATCGAGCAATTTAAATGGCGAAAATAACTACGCTCTTGCTGCTTGATTGAAGTACAGTAGATCAGCTTAATCTCCGCAACAGTTGCAGAGACAAGACATCGCCCGACAGTCGTTTTTCCGAGACAGGTCGATCAGGCGGTGCTCATAAATCGGGAATAGGAAACCAAGAGTCTCGCGCGGTCTCCGAAATTTTAGAGAATAAGGCAATGATTGGTCGTTTCACGCCTGTCATCGCACGAAAATCAAGTTGAAACTACGCACGTAGAAAGCATATTAGTTCCGCGTTTGGACGAGGGTTCAAACCCCTCCAGCTCCACTAAAGTCTGATGAAAGACAACGGACAATCCTGCAACTCGCTGAGTTGCAGGATTGTCCGTTAATGGGGCGCCGCTATTGTATGACTCTTATCGATGGCTTTTTTATTGGTATAATGCGTTGGCGAGGGCGGTGATGCCGTCTGCGCCGGGAAGGTTGGGGTAGGCCTTATTGAGTGCTGAGGCAAATTCGTCGGCTGTCGTTGCTTTTTCGAGGAGGCTTTTGATTGTGTTGAGATAAGCGATTTTGAATTCGACCGATTCTTTTTGAGTCGCTCTGCCGTGTCCTCCGATGAAGAGGAAGGCTCCTGAGTTGAGTTCGCGTTCGGCTTCAGCGATTTCGGCGTCGACGGCTGCGCGAGAAGTGAGCTGCAGATGACTCATGTGTGCTTTTGCCGGTGTCCAGTGTGTGTAATATACTTTGTCGCCGATGATGATTGCGGCGGGAAAATCGGAGCTGGCGCCGCGACGGAATTCAAAAGGCACACCTGCATAAAACTGTGTCGACCCAAAGGCAACGACGCGCACGATATATGCCGAGGTGCCCCCGCGGGTCGAGTATGCCATCACCGACCGCACCCGCTCGCTGCTGCCGCATATCAATTCGCTCATCGGCTGGGCCAAAGACAACATGCCCGATATCCTGCGCGACCGTGCCCGTAATAATAAAAGGTCGGTTGAATAAAAATATACCTTAAAGGATATAAAACCACTAATTGGTAATGGTTTATACCCTTTAAGGTATGTCCGGATTTTCGGATGCGAAAGCTGTATTTTGGCTGTTATCGCAGTGTCGGGTCGGGAGTAGAGTGGGGGTTGCGTATCCAGCGGGCCGCGGCGCCCATTTTGGGCAGAAGTCGCGTTACCGGGGGCGTATACCGTGCGAGAAGTATTATAAGCATCATGGCTACGCCGAGGATGGCAAGATAACCCAGACATTCTTTGACGGCAATCATGATGTTCTGTTGTGTGAAATAGCTGCCGAACCACGACATCCCCGCTCCGTCAGTATCGGCTATCTCTGATGAAGTCAGCATGAGTGTCTTGCTCATGGCCCAGGCAAACATGCGTTCGACAGCCGCGCCTGCGGCTGCCGTTCCGACGCCGCATCTGACGAAGCCGACTATTGCAACGTTCATGAATGTATGCTGGAACGGTATGGTTGTGCATATCATATATGTGGCTCCTGATTCCATCATCACCTCGCCCATGCCGAAGGCAAACAGCGGGATATAGAACTGCCACGCTTCTGTAGCCGGATCAATGAGAAAGTATGTCGCTATGATATAGAACGTTGTCAGCAGAAAACATGCAAAAAAGAATATCTTGGGGCGCCACTTCCATCTCACGAGGGTGAGATAGGTAAACACCGCGCCGATGACAATGCCGTATATTTCGGGGTAATTGAAGCCGACGATGGTGAAGTAGTCATATCCGGCTACCGTGTTCATGAACACCGGCTGCAGGACGTGTGCCGACGCCTGAAGCACGGCTATTCCGGCCAGGACGAAAACGACTTTCCACGTCGTCGTATAGCGGAATGCCCCGAGCGAGATAAATGGATTTTTATGATAATGCGATTCGATCAGCGTCAGGGCAAATACTATTATGAAAAGCCATGTGGCGCGCCATATCTCGCGGCTTTCCCACCAGTCGTAATGTTCGCCGAAGTTGAATATCCATGCGGCGATGCAGCAAGTCGCGATCCAGAGCACGTGACCGGTCCAGTCGACTCCTTTCAGCGGTATGTAAGGCGCGCACCGGTGGTCGTGGTTCATCATGAAATAGACGATGGCGTCGACGACGAGCATGAGTCCGATGATAATTAGGTAGACATAGCGCCAGTTGAAATCAAACGAGAGATATACCGTCATCAGGCCTGAGACCTGTATCGCGCCGCAGACGAGGATATAGACGACAGGGAAGAATACACCATAGTTGCGTGTCGGTGTGATGTTAAGCTGTATCGTGCTCATGC
>USIN01000257.1 GCA_900554715.1 uncultured Bacteroidales bacterium | reverse complement strand
ATGGCACAGGCAAAGCAGTTCATGGAGGTTGCTGACATCACAGGCATCATCCTGACAAAGCTTGACGGTACTGCAAAGGGCGGCATCGCGGTTGCAATCCAGTCGGAACTTGGGATCCCGGTCAAATATGTCGGTGTCGGGGAGAAGATCGACGACCTTCAGCGTCACAACGACACACGTCACTATATCCTCCTCGAAGCCGACCAGCTCGACAACGACGAGATTCTCGACACCTTCGAGCGCACTCCGGCCTATAACCGCAACAAGAAGCCGGCCAAGGTCAAGACGGCCGCTGACGACCGCCGTCAGCAGCGTCAGAACGATCGTCCGGCACAGCCAAAAAACAACAGAGACACAGACAATATCATAGACTTTTCGCTCGAAGAATGAAAAAACTTGTCATATCGACCGGCGCCGGCATCAGCGCCGAGAGCGGCATATCGACCTTCCGCGACGCCGGAGGTCTCTGGGAGCAGTATCCCGTCATGGACGTATGCAGCGCCGACGGCTTCGCCCGTAATCCGTCGCTTGTCCATAAGTTTTATAACGAGCGCCGCAAACAGCTGCAGTCGTGCAGCCCCAACGCCGCCCACTACGGCCTCGTTGACCTTGAGAAATATTTCGACGTCACCGTCATCACCCAGAACGTCGACGACCTTCATGAGCGCGCCGGCAGCTCAAAGATTCTCCACCTCCACGGCGAGCTGATGAAGGTGCGTGCGCTCGACGATGAGTCGCGCGTCTACACCCTCCGCCCCGAGGCCTGCGAGACAACGCCCGAAACCGTCATCGACGGACATCATGTAAGGCCGCACATCGTCTTCTTCCAGGAGGCGGTGCCAAATTTCGAGCCTGCGACACAGGTCGTGTCAGAGGCCGACATTTTCGTCATCATAGGCACGAGTCTGGCCGTCTATCCGGCCGCGAGCCTGCTTCATTATGTCCGTTCAGGGGTGCCGGTCTATTATATCGACCCCAATCCGGCCGGTGTGCCGCCGTCGGTCACTGTCATCAAGGCCAAAGCCTCTGAGGGCGTGGCCATTTTAACCCAAATGTTACTGAAAGAAGAAGAAAAAAAGTA
This sequence comes from uncultured Bacteroidales bacterium, assembly GCA_900554715.1. Lineage (GTDB taxonomy): Bacteria > Bacteroidota > Bacteroidia > Bacteroidales > Muribaculaceae > CAG-873. Next base: position 1,817 of record USIN01000257.1, on the reverse strand, counting down.
AACCACGAAAATGTTACCTATGAATGACCTTAAACGCGTCGCCACTGTTTTTCTATGCTGTGTGGCGACGGTCTATGCCTATGCCGCCGCCCCGGCGTCATATTATAAAGACTGTGAGAACAAGGGTGGCAAAGACCTCCTGACTGCTCTTTATCAGACAATCACAAGCCATACACGCGTGAGCTATGACGGTCTGTGGAATGTCTACAAGACTTCAGACGTCCGTTCCGACGGTACAGTCTGGGATATGTATTCGACCAAACACTGGCGCGTCGGTGCCGAGCATTGCGGCAACTATAAGCTCGTCGGCGACTGCATCAACCGCGAGCACTCGTTCCCCAAAAGCTGGTTTAACGACGCCTCGCCCATGGTGAGCGACGCTTTCCATGTCTATCCAACCGACGGCAAGGTCAACGGCCAGCGCAGCAATTATCCTTTCGGCGAATGTGCCGGCGGCACACGCCTGGCCTCGAACGGCAACGTTCAGGCCCTCGGACGCCTCGGCCGCTCGACTTTCCCGGGCTACAGCGGTACCGTCTTCGAGCCTGACGACGAATACAAAGGCGACTTCGCCCGCTCATATTTCTATATGGCCGCATGTTACAACGACCGCATCTCGGGCTGGTCGTCTGACATGCTCGCCCGCAACAGCTATCCCGTCTTCTCGTCGTGGGCCGTCAACCTGCTGCTCAAATGGCACCGCATGGATCCTGTCAGCGACAAGGAGACCAAGCGCAACGATGCCGTCTATGCTCATCAGCGCAACCGAAATCCCTTTATCGACCATCCCGAGCTGGCCGAATATATCTGGGGTGACAGAAAGAACGAAAAATGGGCTTCGTCGGCCGGTTCGGCTCCGGTCATCAACCAGCCCGTCAGCGGCAGCAGCGTCGACCTCGGCGTCACCGCCGTCAATGTCGCCCGCAGCGTCACAGTCACCGTCAAGGGGTCAAATCTCACGGGTAATGTTACATTCTCGTCGAACGGCGGCTTTATGGTATCGCCCTCGATGGTGAGTGCGGCCGACGCCAACAGCGCCGCCGGAGCGAAGGTTACGGTTACGGCCACGCCCGCGACGGCAGGTGATTTCAACGGCACGCTTACCATCACCTCAGGCACGGCCAAGAGTTCGGTCAGCCTCCACATACGCGCTCTCGACGGCCTGCCCGCATCAGCTGCTACCGACGTCGAGCTCGAATCGTTTGTCGCCAACTGGATTTATGTCGGTGACGAAATCGACGGCAGCTATTATATGCTCGACGTCCGTGACGCCGGCGGCAGCCTCGACGGCTATCCCCGCAACGTCGCCGCTAAAAACGGCTCATGCCGCGTCGACGGTCTCACGCCTTCTACAACGTATACCTACACACTGAAATCGGCCACGATGACCTCGCAGAGCGTGTCTGTCACCACTGCCGACCCCATTCCCTCGGTCAATTTCTACTACGACGGCGACCTGCGCTTCATCTCTGAGCCGGGCGTGGCTTCTGAGCCCGCCGAACTCCTCGTCGAGATTGAGAATATCACCACCGACGTCAACGTCAGCGTCACGGAGCCTTTCGAGCTGTCGCTCGACAAGAGTGCCTGGGGTCTGTCGGTAGTCCTCTCGCCCGACGAAGACCGCCTCTACATGCGCCTCAACAGCGACGTGGCCGGCGACTTCTCGACCGTCCTCAAGGCCGTCGCAGGCGACTATATCAACGACGACGCCCCGGGCTACGGCGCCTCGCGCGGCAACGTCGAGAAAACCATCACGGCAGGCAACACCCACGACTTCGTCTACCTTCACGGCGACGCCCTGCGCGCCGCCGGCTACG
>USIN01000256.1 GCA_900554715.1 uncultured Bacteroidales bacterium | reverse complement strand
AGCTCGTCTTTGACTTCTGTGACGGTGCCTTTGTCGTCATTGCCGCAGGCGGTCATAATCATTGCGAGCGGCATGATATAATAAGGTTTCATCTTCATCATGGGATTCTTTATTTTAAGATATTAATTGTTTTCTGTCAGTTTGTAGTCGTCAATCGGGGCGTTGCCGAGCAGAAGCTCGAGTTCGCTGTTGGCGATAAGATAGTTGTATATCGCCTGGTTGTAAGCGAGACGGGCCCTCGTCAGGGCGAGCTCTGAGTCACGCAGGTCGAGATATGACGCGGCACCGATGGCAAAGCTCTTTTCCATTATATTATGGGCGCGGTCGGCCTGACCGACGCTTTCGCTGCACGATGCGATCTGTTTGACGTTCACCTTTATGTTGTCGATGGCGAGGCTGACCTGACTGGCGATGCTGCGCTCGAGGTTCTCGCGCTGGAGCACCATCTCCTGAGCCTGGACTTTAGCCTGACGCACGGCGTTGTATCGTGCGCCGCCTTCGAACAGAGGGAATGACACCGTCAGACCTATCATCGAGTAGGGATTCCATCTGAAGTTTCTGAGCGGATTGCCGTTGCTCGACGATGTCCAGTTATAGTTGGCTGTCAGGGCGACGGTCGGATAGAAGGCAGCCTTGCGCAGCGTGACTGTCTTGTTGGCGATGTCGGTCTGGATTCTGTTGAGCGCGAGCGAGGGGTTGGCGCTGTAGTCGGCGTCGATTGCAAGGGTCTTGCCGTACATGTCGGCTTCGTAGTCAGACAGCGTTGTTGTCGGGGTGAATTCAAACGACGCGTCGACACCCATCAGAATCGCGAGCTGCAGGCGGGCCTGCTTGATGGCTATGTCGGCCTGCAGCAGCTCGGGCTCGACATTCTTCATCGCCACCGATGTGCGGAGCACGTCATAGTCTGACGCGGCGCCGGCGGCATATTGCTTTGAGTATATGTCGTAGGTCAGGGCCGCCATGTCATAGCTTTCCTGTATCACTTTTTTTGAGTCGTTGGCGAGAAGCAGGGCATAGTAGGCGCTTTTGACCTGATTGACGAGGTCGAGTTTCGACGAACGAGCCTGCTCGATGTTTACCAAAATCTGGGAGTCGGATAGTTTTAACGACTGCCACAATTGCGGGGCGATAAGAGGCAGGCTGGCCGAGAAGCCCGTCGAGTAGGAGTTGTCGAGACCCATCTTGATGCCGGTGTCTTTTTTTGACGAGGCGCGCGACTGGGTTTCCTCCGGATTCTCGTCTTCGTTGTCTCCGCCGCCGAAACCGCCGAAGCCGTCCATGTTCATGTAGGCGACCTGCTTGGCAAGCATACGGTTGTAGTTGAAGCCGAAGCTGACCGACGGCAGCAGTTGTCCGAGGGTCTCTTTCTTGGAATAGTCGGCGCGCTTGATTTCGAGGTCTGCGATTTTCACTGTCGGGTTGTCGCTCAGGGCTATCGACAGACATTGTTCAAGGCTCAGGGTTGTCTGACCGGCAGCGCTTGCGGAACCTATCAGCAGGGCGGCGGCCGGGATTAGAAATGCTCTTAGTTTTTTCATTATGTGTGGGAAAAGACTGTAGTGATGAAGTTACAAATTTAGTTAATTTAATTGTCAAAACCGGCTGATTTAATGGTTAAAAAATCTTTGTTTATAATAATGTTGAAAAAAAGGAGATTTTTTTCTACCTATCGACGTCTCTAAATGCTTAAATTTGCAGAAACGATAACCGAACAGCCTTGTAAAATGGAAAGTCAGCCCAACAGATATAGAAAAAACAGCAGCAGGCAACAGCACGATACACCGTCGGTCGACTCGCTCGGCCGGCTCGCTCCGCGCGACATCGACGTCGAGGCGGCTGTGCTCGGCGCTCTGATGATAGAAAAGGACGCATACATTCTTGTGTGTGACATCCTCAAGCCCGAGAGTTTCTATGAGCCGGCCCACCAGCGCATTTACGAGGCCATACAGACACTCGGCGCCTCACAGAAACCCATCGACCTCCTGACGGTCACCGACCAGCTCAAACTCAACGGCACACTTGAAGAGGTCGGCGGTCCGGCCTTTGTCGTGCGTCTGACGTCTAATGTGGCGTCGGCGGCCAATGTCGAGTTCCATGCCCGCATCGTGGCTCAGAAATATCTTGCGCGAGAGCTTATCTCGTTCAGCTCTACGATCGGGTCGAAGGCTTTTGACGAGAGCCTCGATGTCGACGACCTTCTTCAGGAGGCCGAGGGCAAACTCTTCGAGATCTCTCAGCGCAACGTCAAGAAGGATGTGACTCAGATCGACCCCGTGATAACGAGCGCCATCGAGCAGATACAGGCGGCTGCAAACCGTACGTCGGGTCTAAGCGGCCTCGAATCGGGTTTCCACGAACTCGACAAACTGACTTCAGGCTGGCAGAACTCCGACCTTATCATCATCGCCGCCCGTCCTGCCATGGGCAAGACAGCCTTTGTGCTCTCGATGGCAAAGAACATGGCTGTCAACTACAACATACCCATCGCCATCTTCTCGCTCGAGATGAGCAATCTCCAGCTTGTCAACCGTCTTATATCAAATGTATGCGAGCTGCCGGGCGACAAAATCAAGAGCGGACAGCTCACACCGCTCGAGTGGGAGCAGCTGATGGTGCGCATCAAATATCTCAACGGCGCGCCGATGTATATCGATGACACGGCGTCACTGTCGGTCTTCGAGCTGCGTACCAAGGCCCGGCGCCTCGTGAGGGAACATAAAGTGAAGATGATTATCATCGACTACCTTCAGCTGATGAATGCCTCGGGCATGAAGTTCGGTTCGCGCGAGCAGGAGGTGAGTACGATATCGCGTTCGCTCAAGCAGCTTGCCAAAGAACTTAACATACCGATCATCGCCCTGTCGCAGCTCAGCCGTGCCCTCGAGTCGCGCGGCGAGAACAAGCGTCCG
>USIN01000255.1 GCA_900554715.1 uncultured Bacteroidales bacterium | reverse complement strand
ATATGCACCGCAGCGTGTACCGCCGCTACGAGAGCGGCGAAAGAGAAATTCCCGTGTGGGCGGTCATCAAGCTCGCCGACTACTCGGCCGAAGACGACAACATAGCCATGGCGACACGCTGTTTCCGCGACGCCGGCGAACGCTCTGCCGACTCGGTCTCGGCTTTCTTCCAGAAATGTCCGCTCGATCAGCAGTCGCAGCTTCTTCTGCTAAGCCGCATATCGCAGTCTCTCGACGAACGCCCTGACAGCATCACTGACGACACATTGATAATCGTCGACGAAGCCGACAGCATGCTCGCCGTCGAGCCGACCGAATACCACGACCACCCCAACCGTTTCAGTCAGGACTGACACTCAGTTTAATCACCTATGGACAATTGGCTTGACTCACTGCAGTCGCTGCGCGACACTATGGCTGACGCCGATGCGACGGCCATTGACGTGCCTGACGGCGACGATTCGACCGAAGAACGTCAGACGGGTCGCCTCGACATCGTGCTTGAGCGCAAAGGCCGCGCCGGCAAGACTGCAACCATCATCACCGGATTCACCGTCAGCGACGACGCCGTCGCCGACATAGCGGCACAGCTCAAACGTAGCCTCGGCACAGGCGGTTCGGCCCGCGGGGGCGAAATACTCATCCAGGGCGACCGCCGCAAGGATGTCCTCGCCCGCCTCACCGCCCTCGGCCTCAAGGCGAGAATAATCTGATTCGATGCACAATGCACAATCGCGTCTGACCACCCATAGCGCAAGCCCTGGAGACTGCGGCCGGGAGGCCGCAGCCGTAACAACCTATACGACAAAGCATTAAATCATAAGATCTGGCGCAGGGCAATCGCAGATTGCCGATTTACTCGTAGCCCTGACCGCCGAAGGCGCTCAGGGTTTTAGCGCAGCATATAAGCGCGGCGCCCGCAGGCCGCCGATTGTAAATCAGTGCCGCCGCTACGCGGCTCCAACACCCTTATGACACATAAAACCCGCGCTGCGGGCCGCATAAATGCGTCCCTTGCACGGGCCTAATAAACTATCGCCGCTACGCGGCTAATAAGCTTGCTGCGAGGGCTAAAACGCTCGCTCCATAAAACTTTACTTCTTCGCTTTTTTGGCGAGGATGTCGCGGAGGATTGGGGTCATCTTCTCGGCATAATACTTGAAGCCGAGGTCGGTGAGATGGATGCCGTCGACCGTGCCGTCGTCCTCGACACCGTCAAGCTCGATTGAGTCGACATAATAGAGGTTGTCGGGGTTCTCGGCTTTCAGACGCTCGTAGTTGCGGCGGAAAGCGGCGTTCTTGGCAGGCAGATATTTGTTGAAGAACGAATCATAGCGCGCATAAGGATAAATCGGGCCTTCGAGCATGACAATTGGTACATCGGGACGCGCCTTGCGCAGGATGTTGATGAAATCGTAAGTCAGTGTGTCACACATCATCTCGGTGCAGTTGGGCACGGGGTCGATGAGATAGAGGTCGGCGTCCTCGATCTCGGCCATTGCGCGGGCCATGCAGTTGTCCATCTTGCCCTCGCCGCTGATGCCGATGTTGACGACCTCGCAGTTGAGCGCGCGTGAGATGATATTTGTCGACGCCATGCCGGTGCGCGACGCGCAACCGCCCTGAAGAATGCTCGTGCCGTAAGCTATAATCTTGGTGTCCTTGTCGATGAGGTCGAGGCGTCCGTGGGTGATGACCGCGTCAGAGTCGACTTTTATCCACAGCTCCTCGACGCCGTCGTAGAGAGGCATGTAGACCATATATTCGTGCATCTCGCCGTCGAGATTGCTGACGTAGGTCGATTCGCAGATTTTCTCCTCCTTGTTGTTGACGTATGGGCGGTTGGTGTTGACGTGGCGCCACGTCGAGTCGCCCTCGAAGATATAGAGATCGGTGCCTTTGAGGCCGGTGTCGGCCATGTGTATCAAGTGAGTGTTCCAAAGCAGCTCATATTTTACACCGATTCGCGTCGAGTTTGTTGCGAAGCGCACGCCGATGCCGCTCGAACACTGCGAACGCTCCCACAGGTCGGGGCGCACCGAATCCTTGAGGTTTGCCGGAATGCGGGTGTATTTGCGCAGGGTGTTGTCCCAGCCTTTGTTGATGACACGCAGCTCCTGAGCGTCGACATAGCGCCAGGGCTTTTCGGGTTCGTCGGCGGCGAAGAGCGATGTCGCGCAAGCCGTCAGGCAGAGAAGATTCAAAAACAGACGTTTCATATTCATATAGATTTTAAGGAATTTATAATTCATGATTATATCGAGGGGAGAGACTGTGCGGTCGACAGGACATCGACGGCCTCAGCGACCGTCGTCACCGAGGCGACGGCAAAGCTGCGGCGTCCGTTGCGCTGTCGTATCTGGACACGTTTTGGGTTCAACTGCAGATAGTTGAGCAGACGGCCGAACATCGGCGACTGGTAGTATGCCTTGTTTTCCTCGCTGACAAAGTAGAGATACATCGTCTGCTGCTTCATGACGACTTTCTCGATGCCCATCCGTCGGGCGAGACGGCGCAGACGAGGCACACGCATCAGTTCGACAGTCTCTGGAGGCACATGGCCGAAACGGTCTTCGAGACGGCTCTCGAAGGCTTTGAGGTCGTCTTCGCGCTCGAGACTGTCGAGTTCCTGATAGAGGGCGATGCGTTCGCTCTCCTGAGGCACGTACCATGCCGGCAGCAGCAGCTCGAGGTCGCTCTCGATGACGCAGTCGGCGACAAACTCTGGCGGATTCTGAGTGCCGTCGTCGGCTGCGGCGAGATCCGAGAATTCCTCGGTGCGCAGCTCCATGACAGCCTCCTTGAGTATCTTCTGATAAGTCTCGTAGCCGAGGTCGGCGATGAAGCCGCTCTGTTCGGCGCCGAGGAGGTTGCCGGCGCCGCGGATGTCGAGGTCCTGCATGGCGATGTTGAACCCCGAACCCAGGTCGGAAAACTCCT
>USIN01000254.1 GCA_900554715.1 uncultured Bacteroidales bacterium | reverse complement strand
TGACATCATACATCACAACCTTGACTGAGCGATTATTTTGCACCTGCGGCCTAAACTTGTTGACAGGAGCTGCACCATAGAGTAAAACCGCCCATCCGACAGAGTCACCAGGATGATAAAGCTTACGGTCAGTAAAAATACCAACACCTGCTTCTATCGAATCCTTTACAAGAAATTCCATTTCTTTGTCTAAACATAACGTGAATCTATCTCCAAAATCAACGCCTTTATATCTGAATGTCGCATAACCGTCGTCCAAAGAACGTGAGCGTTTTCGGCCAACTTTTATCAAACCGTCCGAATCGCTGACTCCAATTTTTGTCACTGCGCTCTTACCTCTTTTTTTATAATATGCCTCTACATCCTTGACTGGACGGCCATCGGCAAAAGACATAAAAAATATGTCGTAAGTCTGGCCGCATATTGCCGCAGGTATAAACGGAGTCACAACTACACGACAACCATTATTAATGTTCTTATGCGTAGCCACAGGGCTATCGGAAGCTACGACATAATAAACTCCAGGCTCCTTCAATCTAAGCGTCATAACCGTATCACAATCACCTTCATCTGCCGATACGTCTATAAAGTCTTTTTTGATATAATACTTCGACATATCAGTTTTGGCTATATTATCCACACCATATGGATACTTATATACTACATAGCCTGCTTTGTCAGTAAAATTATAGTTTACAGATAGTTTCGCCGGAGTATCGACATTTACGAACACCGGAGCCGTGATGCTTACCTTTCTTGTAGTAAGGCGAGTCAAATTATTCTTCAGACTGTTGATGAATAAGAACTCGGGGTATGCTGCGATATAATCTTTCAAAGACTGCAGTTCCTTAGCATCTTTTTTTCGGTACTGACCTATGTTATCAAGCAAAGCCATCAGGACAATTCCCGAAGCCTCACAGTTATTATTACTGTAATATAATGATTTAAGCTTTGGATTTATATCCAAATCAGATCCATTTATATAAAAGCCTCTTCTGCTTTGAACACTCAGCATGCCTTGCAATAGCTTCACCTGCCAGTTGAACCAGGGGGCTGAGCGGCGGGGGCTGCGGGCAAGGGCACGGCGCATCGGAGCTGTGGCATCGCCGTCGCGAGTCAGCATCGAGGCCTTGAGGACGATGAAGTCATAGACGGTCGGATAGAGATAGCGCGCTGCCGCATCGGCGGTGATGACAGCCGAGAAGTCGGCAAGCGGCTGACGGCCGGCGACGCTGTCGAGAGCGACCGCCTCATTGACGAGGCTGTCGATGACAGCACGGAACTGACGTCCGTTCCACTCCGAGATGTCGGCCGGCAGTGGCTGGTCGGGCGTCTTCACCTGATCGTAGCGGTAGGCGCTGGCGTTATAGATGCTCGAATAGATGTCGGCATCGATAAGGCGTACAAGCGCCCTGACGGCCGGGTCTGTTATCTGACGGGCGACGCTGTCGACGAGTGCGGGAGCCGTGAAATAATTCTGCATGTCGACAAGTCCTCGGGCATAGACGATGTCGAGCAGACACTCGGCCCGGCTGATGTCGGCTTTCTGACCCGTGGCGCCGTCGAGCGACGACAGCCGTTTCTCGCAGTCGGCTATAACCGTCTGAGGATAGGCGAAATCGGGCGTTGCCGCCGACAATGTCGTTACAGTCGCTACAAGCGAAAGAATAATGAAAATCGTTTTTCTCATATATAATTATAGTTGAGTTTTTAATTTAGACGCCATGCGGCCCCAAAAGTTTAGAATCTGTGAAAAACAAATCTCCGGAGTCGCGCGGGGCAATCTCCGGAGATTCGATAATTTTATAAATGAGGCGCTTATTTATTCAGGCCACAAGCTTTGCATTTTTCTGAAATCTCGGTGAAGAAGTCGTTGCCCTTGTCGTCAACGAGGATGAAAGCGGGGAAGTCTTCGACTTCGATTTTCCAGATTGCTTCCATGCCGAGTTCGGGATACTCAAGAAGCTCGACACTCTTGATTGAGTTCTGAGCCAATACGGCAGCAGGACCGCCGATTGAGCCGAGGTAGAAGCCGCCGTGTTTATGGCAGGCGTCGGTGACCTGTTTCGAGCGGTTGCCCTTGGCGATCATCACCATAGAGCCGCCGGCAGCCTGGAACTGGTCGACATAGCTGTCCATACGGCCTGCCGTGGTCGGACCGAACGAGCCTGAGGGCATGCCTGCGGGTGTCTTGGCCGGCCCGGCGTAATAGATGGGATGGTCTTTGAGATACTGAGGCATCTCTTCGCCACGGTCAAGACGCTCTTTGATCTTGGCGTGGGCGATGTCGCGACCGACAATGATGGTGCCGTTGAGCGAGAGACGTGTCGAGACGGGATATTTCGTAAGCTCGGCAAGAATTTCGGGCATAGGACGGTTGAGGTCTATCTTGACGACCTCACCTTCGCCCTGACGGCGGTATTCTTCTGGAATGAGTTCGCCGGGGTTGCTGTCGAGTTTCTCGATCCAGAGGCCTTCGCGGTTGATCTTGGCCTTGACATTACGGTCGGCAGAGCAGCTGACGCCGAGGCCGACGGGACAGGAAGCGCCGTGGCGCGGCAGACGGATGACGCGGATGTCGTGGGCGAAGTATTTGCCGCCGAACTGTGCGCCGAGGCCGAGCTTTTCGGCCTCGATCTTGAGCTGACGCTCGAGTTCCTTGTCGCGGAAGGCGTGGCCGAGTTCGTTGCCGTGGTCGGGCAGCGAGTCGTAGTATTTGACCGATGCCTTCTTGACTGTCGCGAGGTTCATCTCGGCCGATGTGCCGCCGATGACGAAGGCGATGTGATAGGGAGGACATGCGGCCGTGCCGAGCGATTTCATCTTCTCGACGAGGAAGGGAATCAGGGTCTTGGGGTTGATCAGGGCCTTGGTCTCCTGATAGAGATAGGTCTTGTTGGCCGAGCCGCCGCCTTTAGCGACAAAGAGGAAGTGATATTCGTCACCCTCTGTGGCGTGGATGTCAATCTG
>USIN01000253.1 GCA_900554715.1 uncultured Bacteroidales bacterium | reverse complement strand
CAGATTCGCCTGGGTCGCACCGACGAAAAAGTGTACGTCGGCGTCGGGAGCGTCGGTCGAGTTTGTGATATCGGTATAAGTGGCGCTCTTGGTCTGCGCGAGATAGACCTGACAGAAACTCGTGCGTTTGTTTGTGTTAAGACTCGTGATTGTGTTTTCAAACATCATGCGGTCGTGTCCGCGCAGCTTCATGGCGATATCACCCGTGAGGCATTTGCCGTCTATGGCGAAACGGCCTGTGGTCTCTGTCACATAACGGTCTGCGTCATAGGGTGGCAGAGTTGTGAGCAGGCAGCTGTCGCCGGCTTCGACGATGGCTTCCTGACCGGCGATATGATAGGGTATGAAACGTCGCGGAGCGAAACTGAGCGTGCCGTCGACATAGACGATACTGTCGTTGATGACAGCCGCCGCAATCATGTGGTTGGCGCAGCCGAAACCCTTATACCGAGAAAAAGGACCTATTACATCGCCGCGCGTGCCTATCCAGACGAGGCGTCCGTCGATGCCGCAGGCCCGCATCATCTGACGTATCAGATTGGCCGATCCCTTGCAGTCGCCGAAACGCTTGGCAAGAACGTTGCCTGCACTGTCGGGGCGCTTGCCGTAATCGCCGTGCTCGATGCCGACATAGCGTATGTTCTGTCGCACCCATGAGGCGATGGCGTCGATGCGTCCGAGGTCGTCGCCGCACGAGGCTGTGATGCTCCGCGCCAGTTCGGCCACTTCGGACTCGGGTTCACTGTCGTCGATATGGCTGCGGTTGAAGGCATAGAGGTCACTGATGGTCGGGAACATGCCCGAGACAATCATGCGGGGTGCCGTCGAAATGGCCGGCGCGGCATAATCCTCGTCTTCGAATGGCGGCAGGTCTGTCACGTCGACCGCATAGACTATGTTGCCGTTTTTATCTGTCGATGTCGTAAACGAGGCCGTCGCAGGCAGGTCACAGGCCTCGACCGCGATAACGCCGGCGAGAGCCTGAGGGACGATGACCTCATAGCGCCCCTGCAAGACAAAGGCGGTCTCGGCGACAGGAATTGTGCCGAACTGCTCGAGGGCTTCATAATTTTTTTCAAAGCGCACTGTTACGGGCTTGCCCTTCTTCAGCTCGAGAGGAAATGCGCAGATACGCGAACCTGTGAAAAACATATTGCCGCTTTCCATCGATTTATAGACAGGCTTGACGCCCGGAGCCGTAGCTTTCGTGATCGGAGTCTCTGACGAATAGAATTCGTAGGCGAGAACACGTCCGTCGGCGCGACGCGCCTCGTAGGTTCGGCTCGTCACTGCCCTGACCTCGCCGAGACGGCCGTTTTTACCGGCTTTCAGGGTATAGGTTTCGGTCATGCGGCTTATCACGACATTGCCGTCGCTTGCAGACATTCTACAGCAAATAAACAAAACAGCTGACAGCAAGAGGAGTATACGTGACGGTTTCATGGTAATCGATTGATTATTCACAAATATATGAATTCTTATCGTTCCGGCAAAAATTATTATCTCTTTTTTAGCATAATAGTTTGACTGTTAAATTTTATTTTATTAATTTTGCGCCGCGTTTCCTATTTTAATCATTCCACTGTAATTCATAACGATATGCACCGAAGAAACTATTCGTACCACTTCAGCGCAGATGGGTCTTATAGAATGCGGACTTTATATTTAATGACTTTCCGCGAAAGCCCGGATTAATGAACTGCATGATTTCGGCTCGTGTCAGAGCCTTCAGCCTTATTTTCTGATACATGTCCTGCCGACAGGCTTGTATAGTCCGGAATGGAATACCGTAAACGTGACGGATTTATATTGAACTGACATCGGGCTATAATACCGGTAAAAATATATTATAGAAATCCAAATAATTACTTATGCTAAAAAAATTGTTGTTAAGTGCTTTCGTTCTGACGTTGGCCATGGCTGCGCATATTTATGCGCGGAATGTCGGCGACAAGGGAAAACGAGAGCAGGAAAAATTACTTCGACTTGAGACCACGGTCAGGGAATTGCCTGATTCTGTATTCAACTCGGTAGAAATGGAAGACCTGCTCAACGACGAGGTTTATCTGAAACTCGCTCATGAAGGATGGTCGCCCGAGGAGATCGTGACAATCATGAACACGGCTGTCGCTGACAAGAAAGCAGCCAAAAAGAAATTCGGGTATGGCTTTTATGCCAAGCAATGGCTTCCCGCTTACGGGCGCCAACCGGGAGGAGACACCCTCTATCAGTTCATTGACACCTTATTTAACCTAAAGATGCAGGCCAGCGTGGCTCGCACTGTACCTACTGACCTTCTCAACAAGACCTGGCCCGAGATTCTCTATAACCCGGAAGACCGTAAAAAAGGGCTTCGAAACCCGGGATATTTCCGCCCTGCAAAGCCTGATCCCAGCTGCGGACGTATGCACTGGGCCGCTCTCCATCCCGAAGATCCCGACAGACTTTATGCTGTCGCCGACGGATGCGGTATCTTCAAGACTGACGATTGCGGAAAGCACTGGACCTGCATCACCGACAATATCCCCGTGCGCGCCGACCGAAGCACTGCCGGCGGCTACGCCATTCCCGTTGATCCCGATGACTGGGACCACGTGTTCGCCTTCATGAACAACGCTTCGGTCTACGAGAGCGTTGACGGAGGAGATTCCTGGCGCAGGATTGTAGGTGCTACCCATAAAGGATTCAAACGCGGCGACTGTTTCCGTGATGCCGAGGGAAACCTGAAGTTCATCGGCGCCCAAAGACCGGGCGCCGGCTGGGCCAGCAAACTATGGATCAGCGAAGACACCTGCAAGACCTGGACCGAAGTCATCGTACCTGACTCCCTCAAGGACATCAATCCTCAGGACGGTCGTCCCGGCCTGTGGTTCCAGTACATAACCTTCGACCCCAATGACCGGAACCGTATTTATCTGCCTACCTCCCGTTCAATCCTTTATTTCGATGACGGCGCCAAAAGCGAGATCGTCAACGGCAGACGCGTGTATAATATCAAGAAGATGCA
>USIN01000252.1 GCA_900554715.1 uncultured Bacteroidales bacterium | reverse complement strand
GCGACTACGACAAGGAGAAGCTTCAGGAACGTCTTGCCAAACTCGCCGGCGGCGTAGCCGTTCTCCACATCGGCGCTCCCAGTGAGGTTGAGATGAAAGAGAAGAAAGACCGCGTCGACGATGCCCTCAGCGCAACCCGCGCTGCCATCGCCGAAGGTATCGTCCCCGGCGGCGGTGTGGCTTATATCCGCTGTCTCGCCGCCCTCGAAGGCCTCAAGGGCGACAACGATGACGAGCAGACCGGTATCTCTATCGTCGAGCGTGCCATCGAGGAGCCCCTCCGTCAGATTGCAGCCAACGCCGGTGTCGAAGGTGCTGTCGTCGTGCAGAAAGTTCGCGAAGGCAAAGGCGACTTCGGCTACAATGCCCGCACAGATGTCTATGAGAATCTTCTCGCCGCAGGCGTCATCGACCCTGCCAAAGTCACCCGTGTGGCTCTTGAAAACGCTGCTTCTATCGCCGGCATGTTCCTCACGACCGAGTGTGTCATCGCCGAGAAGAAAGAAGACAATCCCGCTCCCGCAATGCCCGCAGGCGGCATGGGAGGTATGGGCGGCATGATGTAATCGCAAGTCTCCGACATACGATAAAACGGAACCCCGCTCCGGCTTCGCCGGGGCGGGGTTTTTGATTATGCTTCAGCTGTTTACTTTAATCAGAGGTCAGCAGATTGGAATTGGAGCCATCTTGGCTATGTCGAGTTTTACCTCGAGACCGAGTGCTGTGAAGATGCGTCTGATTGTTGACAGTCTTAAGTTAGTCCCACGTTCTATACTGCTGATGCGCGCTTTCTGTACTCCTATCCGTTGACCGAGTTGTTCTTGCGTGAGGTTCTGGGCTTCTCTTGCCTGTCGTATGGCCAGACCGATTAAATAGTCTTCGACATTAGCCTCATATTCGTCACGCGCCTGACATCCTTTTTTACCTAAGGTTATATCAAGCATTTCTTCCTGTGAGTATGTCTTCATTATTGTTTGTCTTTAGATTTATAATATTTTTTCATTATTTCTTCAGCTTTCTCAATCTCGTGAGACGGAGTCTTCTGAGTTTTCTTTACCAGTCCATGCGTGGCGACAACCATTGCTTTCCGATCTTTATCCCAAAATGCAAAAAGACGATATGCCATTCCATTATATTTAGTTCTGAACTCCCATATGTTGTCATTGAGTTTCTTGAATAGTTTGACATCAGTCTCCCTCTGACTTTTGTAAATATTGAAAGCAATTTTCGTTCTGACTTTCTCGTTTTGTGATTTGATGAAGTCAATGGCTTCTTCAAGATAAATGACATCAAATCTTGGCTTGTCGTTCATTGCTATGGTATTTTGTTAATGCAAAGATACGCCAAAAGTATTCATATAACAAAACTTTTGAGGAAAAGTTTATGAGGGCTGCATTAAACTATTTTTTTGGATGAGCGTAGCGGTTGGGGCTGGTGCCGGTTAGGCGGCGGAAGACGCGGTTGAAGTAGGGGATGTTGTTGAAGCCGCATGTGTAGGCGATGTCTGCGACCGAGGTGTCGTCGGCGATGAGGCGTTCGCATACTTTGTCGATACGGCGTCGGTTGAGGTAGGTGACGTATGATTCGCCGGAGGCTTTTTTGAAGAATGAGCAGAAGGCCGAGCGGTTCATGCCGACGTGACGGGCTATCTCGTCGATTGTAATGTGGCGGCTGAGATTGCAGGATGTATAGATGCGTATCATGTCGAGCCGACGGCGGATGCGGTCATTGGTGACGCTGTGACCCACAGCGATGTCGTCGCCGGGCGCCGTGACGGCGGTTAAGATTCTGATTATAAAGTGACATTGCTCTTGCGGCGAGGCATTGGCAATACCATGCATCAGGCTGATGATTTCTTTTTTACGTGCGATGTCGAAGGTATAGGCCATCCGTTTCTCTTTCAAGGCATTGATGCTGTCACAGAGAGGAGCGAAAGCAGCAGCACAGCGGTCGAGAAAACTTGAGGTGAATTTGACGGTGATGTTGGCGATATATCCCTCACTGTCAGTGGTGGTTCCGTCAAAATACCAGCAGTGTGGTATCTCGGGCGGGACGATGACAAGGTCTCCGTCGCCAAACGGAGCCTGATCCTCACCGATATGCCTGATGCCGCCGCCTTTTACTACCAATGACAGCTCCCAGTTGCTATGGCTGTGGAGGCCGATCTGTTCGTCGGGCCTGAGCCTGACGTCGTCGATGCAGAAATCTTTATTGTCCATAATGCAAATATAGGATAATTATTTGTGATAATAATGCAATTTGAAGACAAGTCACATGATTAATTTTGCGACAAAAACCAAGTAATCCTATGATATCAGAAAATTCTTTAGTGCAAAGCCGCCCGAGACTCGAGATTCTTGATGGTCTGCGTGGTGTGGCGGCGATGATTGTAGTGGCCTTTCATCTGTTTGAAACTTATTCACAAGGTCCTTCGCATCAGATTATCAATCACGGCTATCTTGCGGTCGATTTTTTCTTTGTCCTGTCAGGCTTTGTCATCGGCTATGCCTATGACGGACGGTGGAGCAAGGGCATGACGACGGGTCGTTTTTTTCTGCGCCGTATCGTGCGTCTGCAGCCGATGGTCGTACTCGGCACTCTGATCGGAGCGTTCTGGTTCTATTTCGGCGACGCGCCGGCTTTCTCGCTTGTGGCCGCGACGCCGTGGTGGAAGGTGCTGATCATATTGCTGATGGCATCGTTCATGTTCCCGACGCCGCCGTCGATGGATATACGCGGCTGGCAGGAAATCAATCCGCTCAACGGGGCGCAGTGGTCTCTGCTGTGGGAGTATATCGGCAATATCCTTTACGCCGTTTTCATCCACCGCCTTTCCACCAAGGCCCTGACGGTGCTGGTCGCCCTGTTGGGGATCGGGCTTGCCGGGTTCACGCTCTTCAATGTCTCGGGCTACGACATGATCGGCGTAGGCTGGACACTCGACGGATTGAATTTCCTCGGCGGTTCCCTGCGTATGCTTTTCCCCTTCTCGCTGGGGATGCTGTTG
>USIN01000251.1 GCA_900554715.1 uncultured Bacteroidales bacterium | reverse complement strand
CGACCGGCAGGCCCGCGCGCCTTGCTCTCAGAAGCACCTCGCCGAGGATGTCGCGGGCAATAGCCTGAACGATATTCTCGGTCAACTTGCCGCCATAGGTGCGCTGCTTCTGCCATTTTCTCGTCGTCTGATTCAGGCCCTCGTACTCGATGACCTCGTGGTCGCCGCGGTAGCCGTCATTAGTTTCGACACTCAGAGTCGCGCGGGGGTAGCAGATGACACGGCCTGATGGCAGCGTTATCAGGAGCATGCCCCATTGATAACTGACGACGATACCTTTGTTGATAGTTACAGGCCGACCTGTGCGGATAACCGATTTCGCGGCATTCTCGACGATTGACCAAAAACGCACGATGCGGGGATTAGCCTCGCGCCACTGATAGACCGTGCGCCGTTCCTCGGTCTCCGTGAGACCCAGTCGCGAGCCGCCCATGGCCTCGAGAGCTGCGATGCCCCCTCCATAGCCGAGCGCCAGGACCGAGATTTTACCCTTCTGACGAAGGTGTGCGTTTTGGCCGTGTTTTTCGACGGGCACACAGAACATGCGCGAAGCCGTCGCACAGTAGATGTCACCGTTGTTGCGAAAGACATCGAGGACCCAGTCTTCACCGGCTACCCAAGCGACGACACGCGCCTCTATTGCTGAGAAGTCGCAGACGTGAAATATATGGCCGGGGGCTGCTATGAAGGCCGTGCGGATAAGCTCTGATAGCACCTGTGTCACGTTGCCGAAGCTCATCTCGAAGTCATCGAGATCACCGGCTTTGACAAGGCTCCTGGCACGATCGAGGTCCTCGAGATGATTCTGAGGCAGGTTCTGCACCTGTACGAGTCGGCCGGCCCATCGCCCCGTGCGCGAGGCTCCGTAGAACTGCAGAAGGCCATGTATACGTACGTCATCACAGACACAGTTCTGCATTGCCTCGTATTTTTTGTTTGATGTCTTGGCCATTTCGCGACGGATAGCAAGGACGCGGCGCGCCTTCGGCCAGTATTTCATCGACGCCTCGAGATCATCGAGATTGTTCTTGTTCAAGCTGTCGACGCTGAGGTGCGTTTCCTCCCTGAGCCACGCTTTGAGCTGCGCCGCGCTGTTGGGATTTTCGAGGCCGCTGAGGCTCTGAGCCTCGGCGAGCAGCTGCGCCTTGTACTTGTCGTCGAAGTCGGCCGCATTGTCTACGAGCTCGCGGTCGATAAGTACGCCGCGGTCGTTAATCTCCTGGTCGGCGACGTAGAGCTCTTCGTCGAAAGCCGGCGCCTCGAGTCGACGCACTTTGGCCAGCAGGGCCTGTTCGACTTCGACGTCTCTGATGCAATAGGCCTTGAACGTAGCCCAGCGGTCAGGCGCGGCCTCGGGCAGGCGCCTCAGACCATTGCGTGCGGGTGTAGAGAAAAAGCGTATCAGCGCTTTACCTTCCTCCATCTTGCCATCTTCGAGTCTGAGCACCTCGGCACATTGGCCGAGCGACAGAGGCAGCCCCATACGCGCGGCGCGTACCATCGTGCATCGCCACTGCGCCGGATTCATTGGCTTTGTAAGACCGAGGTACCGGCTGAGGCAGATGCGTTCAAAGGCCGCGTTCCATGCTGTTTTTATTACAGCAGGGCCTGTCAGTGCCGTCCGGATCTCGTCGGGTAGCTCTTCGCCACGTGCGAGGTCAACGCATTTGACCGGACCGTTGTCGACACTGTAGGCGAAGAGCAGCACCGTGAAGTCAGGCGCCTCGACATACCTGTAGACGCCACACTTCGACAGATCAACGCTGCTATAGGTCTCGATGTCTATCCCTAATTCTTTCATATTATCATTATCGGTTATTTTAGAAAAAATCGTCCGCCGCTATACTCGCGCACGGCGGCGGACTGGAGTTACCATGCAATCATATTCGTTTAAAGATCATCTTCGTCATCAAGCTCGATATCATCGAAGTCGTGAGCCGAGTTCTGACCGAAGGGCTCGTCATCCTTGAACTTACGCACCGAGCTCAGCGCCACTGCGACACCCGAGTTGCCGGCCGAGTTATACGGATAGAACGACACGCAGACGAGCGCCCACACGCCGCCATAGATCTCCTCCTCGTCGACGATAGGACTGCCGTCCTTGTCGGTTACGGCGGGGCGTGTGTTTGTCTTAGCTCTGAGAGTGTAATGGCCCTGGAGGATTTCGTCATCGCTCTCGTCGCCGTCGATAAGCGGCATTGTCAGCTTCTTGGGCACCTTGCCGCCCCACTTCGAGACAATGCCCTCCTGTTTGGCAGTCTCGATAGCCTTCTTGATAGCCTCGACTGTCTCGGTTGCGTCCTTGGGGACGAGTATGGTTGTCATATACTTGCCGTCGCCGGTATCGCCGTCGAATTTCTTTTTCTCGAAGAGCGAGGGAAAACTGAGTCGGCAGGGGCCGAACGCTACTTTAGTATCTGTAATAAATTTCGGTGTAATCATGCTTTTTGAGTTGTTTGATGTTTAAAATTGAATGTCTTTGAAATCATCGCCCGGATCTATGGCCGGACGCTTGTCGTCGTCAGTGACGAGAGTCGGCTTGCCAGTCGGCTTGGTGATGTAGTCGGCACATAACAGCCCGAAGCGCTTCTTGCCGACGAGCTTCTCGAGGTCGCCTATGCCGCAGAGCGTCGCCGGTTTCATGAACTCGTCGCGCCCATAGCCTTCATTGCTAAGAAGACCGATAACGGCGTCTTCGTCGGTAATGCGTCTTACACTGCGTCCCTCGACGAGTTTATACCCGGGATAACGGGTGCCCCCGAGAGCCTCCTGAAGGGTGAACTCCTCGACCGATGACAGCCATGTCTTGACTATCGGCAACATCGGAAGCACCTGTTCAGCTATCTCTTCGGGACTCAGAAGCCCGGGGACTTTGGCTTTGCCACTGGCGACGCCGAGGCTCGCATCGGCCAGCGCTCGACAGCTGCTCTTGACCTTGCAGAACTGGCACCATGAGCCGGGGCGCTGTGCTCCGCCGCCGCGATAGGCCTCTGCGGCCCGCGGCTTGAGTTCCTCGTCGG
>USIN01000250.1 GCA_900554715.1 uncultured Bacteroidales bacterium | reverse complement strand
CTGTCAGCTTGAGGTCGGCGGCGAGGTCATTGCCGCTGTAGTCTTTGGTCGGGAATCTGAAGAGGACATTGGCTTTGAGGGTGCCTTTGGGCATGGCTACGGCGTTAAGGCCGCTGACTGCTGCCGGCGATGATGCGACGATGCCTTCGTCATTGATGAAGATGTTGTCGACTTCGACACCATACTGGTCGGGAGCCGAAATGCAGTGGATGCCGATGAAATATGTGCCGGCTTTATCGACTTTGAAGCGGGCGACCTTGCTGATATCGCCTGTCACTGCGTCGGGCTGGAACTGCTCCATGACGACGCAGCCTTTACCGGCAGGCGAAGGTTCGCCGGCAAAGGCGACGACTTCGACGAGTTCGTCTTTTTCGTTAAGACCGATGCGGTGGATGTCCATTCCGAAGGTGTAGAACCGCGAAGCGTCGGGGATATTGATGGCGGGGAGGAAAATCCAGTCGTCCATCGGAGCACCGTTGGTCGAGAATGAAGTCTTGATGACCTGATAGATGGGACTGTATGACCATCCGCGGCCGTCTTTGTTGGCATCGACGACGGTCATCATGTCATATTCGGCCTGCGTCGGGGTGAACATCACGGGCAGGTCGAGCGGACGGCCGTCGACAATTTTGTTCGATACGCCGGGCTCGCTCTTGAGACCGCCGGCCACAGCGACGACAGATGCCTGATAAGAGGCATATTCGTTGTCGAGCAGGTTGATGGCGAGCGATGTGGCTTTGGTCGTGCCTTTGAGTTCACCGTTGACGTATACTTCATAAGAGAGGGCGGAGAGGTCGATATAGCCGCCGTTGGCGCCTTTGTCGACAGCGCTCCATGTCACTTTGTCGCGCGACAGTGTGACATTTGCCGGTGATGCGGGCGTGTCGACGCCGACATAGAGCGATGTCTTGGTTTCCTCGCTGCGGTTTTTGCCGGCTGTCTCGACATAGATGCCAAAGCGGTGTGTGCCGGCGGCGAGCGATGTATATTCGACTTTGACGGTGCTGCCTGCCGCGGCTTTGCCTGTTTTATAAAGCTCGCCGTCGATGGTCGCAAACCAGTCGAGCTCACCGGTGAGAGCGGCGCCGCTACCCGTCACTGACGGCAGTTTTGCCTCCATCGTGCCGCTGAGGGCGCCGTTGACGAAGTTGAGCGAGACGATCTCGGGGTCGGCCGGCTTGGCGGGGTCGACGACTTTATCGGTGGTGAACATATATGAGAACTGTTCGGCGTCGGCAAACTCGGCTATGTCCCTGTAGTTGCCCTTGAGGTCGAAAGTCGCCAGACCCGTCGACCAGTCGGCAAACTGCGGATTCCAGTAGAACAGGTCTTCGGCCTCAGAGTACATCAGGCCGCAGACAATGGCGTTGAGATATTTCGATGCGTCGAGCGAGCATATCACTTTGGTTTCGCCGGCCGGAGTGATGCTGACAAACTTCTGTTCTTGGTTGACGCCGTAGAAGAGACCGTCTTTGGCATTGTAAGTGAGAGAATAGCATACTTCCGACGGGTCGAGTTCCTTGACGATATCGACTTCGCCCGGATTTGATGCCGGAGCCTTTACCCATCCTTCGTTGCCCATGAAGTCGGCGCCGAAGCCATAGATGCAGTTATCGGCAGTATTGTAGGTCGCTATCATCATGAAGCCGTTGTCGGGGTCGAGCTCCTTTATCTTGGTCAGTTTGCCTGTCGAGAAATCGGCTTCGGCGTAGTAATATCCGATAAGGAAGCCGGTGCTCATATCCTGGTCGAGACAGTACGAGCATATTTTGTCGTCGGCATACCAGCCTGTGTTCATAAACAGTTCTTCGCCGCGGAGGGGGTCTGACATGACTTCGGCGCCGGCGCCTGTCGAGCTGACCTCATAGATGCCTTCGTAGCTGCCCATCGCCGGCACGGCGTCTGAATACTCGAGGTAGCCGTAAAGAGTCGTTCCGCCGGGAGTGACCTTCATCGGTTTGACAGGAGCTTTGGCTTTTTTGTCGGTGACGAAGGCCGTCGCGCCCTCTTTTTTCTGGAACTGGAAAGTCTGTTGCCTGTTTCTGTAGGCTTCAGCGCTTACCGTCAGCTTTTTACTGATTGAGGCCTCGGTGTTGGCCCGGGTCGCCAATGCAGTCGCTGCCAGACATAGAAGTAAAAGTTTATTCATAAGCTTGTGATTGGAATTTATATTTGTGATAAATTTTGAAACAAAGTTAGCATTAAGATATGTGATATTATTGATAGCGGAGTTAATAAATCTTAATTAGAAGATGTTTTGTTGCAAATTGCTATATTTTTGTTGGATAGGGTGACAATTTGGTGATTTGGCGTATGGAGAAAAGAGAGGTGGCGCCGTCTGGCGTCACCTCTCGCTGAATAAAGTAGGTTGGGCTGGTTATTTGTTCCAGGTGCAGTCGGCAAACTCGAATTTGCCTTTGGCTGTCACTTTGAAACGGATGGTCTCGTTTGATGATGTGCCGCTGTATGTCACGAAGTTGATGACGTAGTACTGGTCGTATTTCTCGCCCGGCATAGCGTCGGGGTACATCTGGGCGAGCACGGCGGGCATCACTATGTCTTCGAAATTCTTCTTCAGTGTGCTGACGACATCTTCGTCGCTCATGTTGCCATAGACCGAGGGTGTCTGCTTTCTGGCGGCTGTCGGACGGAGGTCGACATTGCCCTGGTAGGCCGATGTGCCGGCGAAATACTCGTTGTTGCCGTAGCTTGTCACATAGCCTACACCGCTGGTGATTGACTCAGACTTGAACTCGGGAACATCGACGTTCTCATAGACCCAGTCGACGCAGGCCTGATAGAACGGACCCGAGACTGCGTTGTTGCGGCCTGAGGGCAGGTTGATGTAGATGCTCGGGTCATAGATCCAGGCCGAGCGGCCGCCTTCGCCTGCAACCTTGATAAACTGGTTCATCTCGGTGTTGATGGTGTTGATTTCCCAGACACCGTCGTTGTAGACAGCGCGGCCGATGACCGTTCCGCCCTCCTTGGCCGACTGGTAGCCGAACGTCGGCGTGCCCTTCGGAAGCGG
>USIN01000249.1 GCA_900554715.1 uncultured Bacteroidales bacterium | reverse complement strand
CTGGGAGCCACAATCTACGGCAATACGGCCTCATACTCTGAACATACATGTCTACCCGACGGCAGCCACATCGATGTCGAGAAGAGCCGCCGCAGCGGCAACGCCGTCACCTTTACGGCCCGACTGGGCTTTGAATTCCAACTACCGTAGGTCTCGGGCGGTTGATGTCGGGCCGGGTTGCCGTCAAACAATCGCGCGGTGACAGGCGTTGTTATTATGACAGTTTACATTATGCCTGTCAGTTTTCAAAGCCCTGTTATGGACGATATACTGATTATTGTAATTCTCATATTGCTCAACGGCGTATTCTCGATGTCGGAGATGGCGCTCGTTTCGGTGCGTAAATCATGTCTCACAGCTGATGCCCGACGCGGCAGTCAGGGAGCCAAAGCGGCTCTGAAACTAACCGATGACCCTGACCGCTTTCTGTCGACAGTTCAGATCGGCATAACGCTTATCGGCATTCTGACGGGTCTCTATTCGGGCAACGCGCTCGCCGATGATGTCGGCGATATGCTCGGCCGTCTGGGGCTGCAGCCGCGCACGGCACACAATATAGGTCAGGTTCTGATAGTCGTGGCGGTGACTTACCTGTCTATCGTCGTGGGTGAACTCGTGCCCAAAAGGATTGGCCTTGCCGCTGCCGACACGGTCGCAAAGCTGGTCGCACGGCCGATGAGGCTGCTGTCGGTGGTGTCGATGCCTGTCGTGTGGCTGCTGTCTGCGTCGACAGCGCTTTTGGTGAGAATACTCGGTCTCGACACCAGAGGCGGTAAGGTGACCGAGGAGGAAATCAGGTCGCTGATACGTCAGGGAGCTGACTCGGGCGAGGTCAAAGAAGTAGAGCAGGATATCATGGAGCGTGTGCTCGTCATGGGTGATTTGCGCGTCTCGGCCATCATGACACCCAAGACCGATGTGGCGACGATGCGCCTCGGCATGACGGCCGACGAGGTCAGGAGCATGCTTTCCGATGATCTGCACAATTCTTATCCGGTCTACTGTAACGGCCCCAGGAGCCGGGTCTGCGGAGTAGTCTCTCTCAAGCAGCTCGTGCTGAAGGTCAACAGTCCCGGTTTTATGCTTGAAGATGTTGTGACACAGCCCGAGTATTTTCCCGAGAGCATGAGCATCTATGACGCTCTCGACAGGATAAAAGAGCGCGACGTCCATTTCGCTATTGTCTGTGACGAGTTCGGCGAGATGACAGGCGTCATCACTCCGGCTGATATTCTCGACGCTCTTGTAGGCGAAATATCGGCGTCGGCCGCCAAGGCGGACGTCGCCACGGCTGACCGCGACGGTGTGTGGACCGTCGACGCCTCGATACCGGGCTATGATTTCTTCTCGACTCTGGGACTCGAGGAGATGTATAAACCGGCGTCATACTCGACTCTCGGCGGCCTTATACTTGAAGAGCTGAGACATATACCCGCCAAAGGCGAGAAACTTGTCTGGAACGGCATAGAATTTGAAATATCATCGGTCGATGGCGCCAAAATAAAGTCTGTATCGGTGCGGCTGCCGCAAAAGGAGCAATAATTAACCAATATTTACGGTCTTATCAAACTTTTTTTCGCCGTCGGTTGTATCTTAAATAGGTCACGGTCTGCCTGGCGCTCACGGCGTCGTTTTCCGTCAGATCTTTTGTAGTATTTAAAAATATAGTTTATGAGAAAATTTATCGCTGAAGGGGTCGGGACGATGTTCCTTGTGCTCCTTGCCTGCGGAAGCGCCGTACTCGCAGGTCCTAAGATCGGGGTGCTCGGCATCGGTCTGTGTTTCGGTCTGGTACTTCTTTGTCTTGTATATTGCATAGGCAATATTTCAGGCTGTCATGTCAATCCGGCTGTCTCATTTGCCATGCTGCTGTCGGGGCGCATGAAATTCGGCGAGTTCTGCGGTTATGTCGTCGCACAGCTCATCGGAGCCGCCATCGGAGCCGGGTTCCTTTACTGGTTTGTGAACATGGCTCCCGGATTTGACTTCGGCGGCATCACCGGCGATGCTTCGCTTGCCGCGAACGTCATACAGCCGGGCGCAAATTCGGCGATGGCTCTGGTGGCCGAGTGTCTTCTGACGTTCTTTTTCGTGCTTGTCGTGCTCGGCGCGACCGACTCCCGCAAGGGTTTCGGTAAATTCGCCGGTCTGGCGATAGGCCTGGCTCTCGGTCTTGTCAATATCGTGGGTATCACGGTCGACAACTGTTCGGTCAATCCGGCCCGTTCGTTCGGCCCGGCTCTGTGGAGTCAGGCTGCATGGCCTGATTTCTGGATTATGGTGGTCGGTCCGCTTGTCGGTGCCGCTGTCGCCGCAATCTGCTGGACAGTAATGACGGGCAGAAGCAATCCCGACGCTATTGAAGGCTGATAGCAGTCACAACCCTATAAACAAAGCCGGTGCGGACGTCAATCCGCACCGGCTTGTGTTGTATGGCTGATGATTAGAAATAGTAGGTGAGTCCGAGCAAGACGCGGTTTTCGCGAAATGACAAGTCTTTGGCCTTGAGAAGGTCGGTGATGCCGAATTCGGCTTCGAGCGAGACCATGAAATTGTCTACCGGACATCCGACGCCTATTTTCCAGGCGCAGTCGAAGCGCCGCTGGCCGCGGAAGAGGTCGAGGTCGTCAAGGTCATTATTGACATCAGAATCGACATCGATTTTACCGGCGAAAGCATAGCTCAGTACCGGTCCGGTGAAGATGCTGAATCCCGCGCGTTCGTTAATGGGAAAGACCGAACCGACGACAAGAGGCACTCTCAGCCCGAGTTTGTAAAGTCCGGGATCTTTCTGAACATCATCGCCAGATTCGTTGGTAAGAATCAAGTCTTTATATGAATAATCCTCGTAGAACAGCGACAGGCCCGGTTCAAGGTAGACGTTGCCGCCGAGATTTATGTTGCAGACGCCGCCGGCTGTGAAACCGTAGCCGGGGCGATACATTGTGAGCGATATGTCGTCGCCTTTCCATTTTCCCGGGAGCTCGACATCGACCGATGCTTTGACACCCCAGGTCACACGTTTGTATCCTTCTGTCTGGCAGTAT
>USIN01000248.1 GCA_900554715.1 uncultured Bacteroidales bacterium | reverse complement strand
GACGATACTTTCTTGATGCGTCGCATGGTCTCGACGTAAAGCTTCTGGGGTGGGAACTGTATCGTCGCGTCGCCCGAGTGTACGCCGGCAAACTCGATGTGCTCGCTGATGGCGTAGGCTTTGATTTCGCCGTTCTGGGCGACGGCGTCCATCTCGATTTCTTTTGCAAACTGTATGAATTCGGTGACAACGACAGGATGCTGTTTAGAGACGTTGGCCGCCAGGCGCAGGAAACGCACGAGCTCTTCGTGGTTCGAGCAGACGTTCATGGCCGCTCCCGAGAGCACGTAGCTCGGGCGGACGAGGACGGGGAAGCCGACCTCGGCGATGAAGCGGTCGATGTCCTCGAGGCTCGTCAGCTCGCGCCAGCGGGGCTGGTCGATGCCGAGGCGGTCGAGCATGGCCGAGAATTTGTGGCGGTCTTCGGCGTTGTCGATGCTGCGGGCGTCGGTGCCGAGTATGTTGACTCCGGCGGCATCGAGACGTGTGGCCAGGTTGTTGGGTATCTGGCCGCCGACAGAGAGTATCGTGCCGTGGGGTTGCTCGAGGTCTATGATGTCCATGACGCGCTCATAGGTGAGCTCGTCGAAGTAGAGCCGGTCGCACATGTCATAGTCGGTCGAGACAGTCTCGGGGTTGTAGTTTATCATCACCGAGCGCCATCCCTGCTGTTTGACGGTCATCAGGGCGTTGACAGAGCACCAGTCGAACTCGACAGACGAGCCGATGCGGTATGCGCCAGAACCGAGGACTACGACCGAACGACCGTCGTTCTCATAGTCGATGTCGTTTTCGGTGCCGTTGTATGTGAGATAAAGATAGTTGGTCTTGGCTGGATATTCGGCGGCAAGAGTGTCGATCTGTTTGACTGCCGGGACGATGCCGAGGCTCTTGCGCAGGGTGCGAACGGCCGTGACGGCGCTCTCGGCGTCGGTCATCTTTTCTTTCAACACGCCGCGTGCGACCTGAAAGTCGCTGAAGCCTTGCTGTTTGGCCTGACGGAGCAGGTCGTGTCCGATGTTTTCGAGGCCGTTGACAGCGGCAAGCTCGTCGGCGGTGTCGATGATGTTTTTGAGTTTATAGAGAAACCAGGTGTCGATTTTTGTCAGCTCGTGTATGCGCTCGACGGTGTAACCGTGTGTCAGCGCCTTGGCGATGACAAAGATGCGCTTGTCGGTCGGCTCGGTCAGCGCAGTGTCGATGTCATCGATTTTCAGCTCTTTGTTTTCGACGAAGCCGTGCATGCCCTGGCCGATCATGCGCAGGCCTTTCTGTATCGCTTCCTCGAAGGTGCGGCCAATGGCCATGACTTCGCCGACAGATTTCATTGACGAGCCGATTTCGCGTTTGACACCATGGAATTTACCGAGGTCCCAGCGCGGTATCTTGACAACAAGGTAGTCGAGCGCAGGTTCGAAGAAGGCCGAAGTGCTCTGTGTTACAGCGTTCTTGAGGTCAAACAGACCGTAGCCGAGGCCGAGCTTTGCGGCGACGAAAGCAAGGGGATAGCCGGTGGCTTTCGATGCGAGTGCCGACGAGCGGCTGAGACGGGCGTTGACTTCGATGACCCGGTAGTCCATAGACGACGGGTCGTAGGCATACTGGACGTTGCATTCGCCGACGATGCCGATGTGGCGTATGATTTTTATCGCGAGTGAACGCAGGTAGTGATAGTCGTCGTTCGACAGAGTCTGCGATGGCGCTACGACGATGCTCTCGCCGGTATGGATGCCCAGCGGGTCGAAGTTCTCCATGTTGCAGACCGTGATACAGTTGTCGAAACGGTCGCGCACCACTTCATACTCGACTTCTTTCCAACCTTTGAGCGATTTCTCGACGAGCACCTGAGGGGAGAAGGCGAGCGCTTTCTCGGTGAGGGCGCGCAGTTCGCTGTCATTGTCGCAGAAACCGCTGCCGAGACCGCCGAGGGCATAGGCGGCGCGGACGATGACGGGGTAGCCGAGAGTGTTTGCCACACGCAGGGCGTCGTCGATATTGTCGACAGCCTGGCTCTTGATGGTCTTGATGTCGATTTCGTCGAGTTTTTTGACGAAGAGCTCGCGGTCTTCGGTGTCCATGATC
This sequence comes from uncultured Bacteroidales bacterium, assembly GCA_900554715.1. Classification (GTDB taxonomy): domain Bacteria; phylum Bacteroidota; class Bacteroidia; order Bacteroidales; family Muribaculaceae; genus CAG-873. Next base: position 993 of record USIN01000248.1, on the reverse strand, counting down.
GCACGCACCGGAGTGCCGAGTACTTCGACGCCATAGCGTTCGAGAACGCCGCTCTCATACAGGGCTACGCCGCAGTTGAGAGCCGTCTGGCCGCCGAAGGCGAGCATGATGCCGTCGGGATGTTCCTTGGCGATGATTTTCTCGACGAAATAGGGAGTAACAGGCAGGAAGTATATTTTGTCGGCAAAACCCTCCGATGTCTGGACTGTCGCGATGTTTGGGTTTATCAGCACGGTGTTGATGCCTTCTTCTCGCATGGCCTTGAGAGCCTGAGAGCCAGAGTAGTCAAATTCGCCGGCCTCGCCGATTTTCAGGGCGCCGCTGCCGAGCAGCAGCACTTTCTTTATTTTTTTGTCGTTTGCCATTGTCGGTTGTCTTTGTATCGGGGGGGGTTAAAGCAAGTCAATAAATTCGTCGAAAAGAAATTCGGTGTCTTTCGGTCCGCTCGATGCTTCGGGGTGGAACTGAGCCGAGAAGAAGGGTTTCGAGCGGTGACGTATGCCTTCGTTTGTGCCGTCGTTCATATTGACGAAGAGCGGTTCCCAGCCTTCGGGCAGGGTGTCGGAGTCGACGGCGAAGCCGTGGTTCTGCGATGTCACGAAGCAGGTGTCGGTGCCGACGCGGCGCACGGGCTGGTTGTGGCTGCGGTGACCGTATTTGAGTTTGTATGTTTTAGCTCCGGCAGCTTTGGCGAGCAGCTGATTGCCCATGCAGATGCCGCATATCGGGCGGTCTCCGTCAAGAGCCCGGCGCAGATTAGCGACGGTGGCTTCGGCGAAGTCCGGATTGCCCGGACCGTTGGAGATAAACAGACCGTCGTAGGCGATGCGGCTGAAGTCGTAGTCCCACGGCACACGCACGACGCGGACACCGCGGCGGGTCAGACAGCGTATGATATTGTGCTTGACGCCGCAGTCGACCAGAACTACGGTTTTTTTGTCAGACTTGCCTGCTTCGGGTTTCTCGGGGTCGAGGCCCGAGACCAGCATCAGC
>USIN01000247.1 GCA_900554715.1 uncultured Bacteroidales bacterium | reverse complement strand
GCGGACTCATGGTCGACAATGCCAAAAATCTTGCCTCGAACGTTCTCGAAGGCGCCGAGAAATATATCTCCGAAGGCAAAAACGGCGCCACGCTCAGATTCGGCCACGACGGCAACATCATACCTTTCATCGCACTTATGCGTCTCGGAGGCAAAGCGACCTACTGCACAAATCCTTACGAGCTATATAAAGACTACAGCGACTTTACCATCTGCCCGATGGGCGCCAACTTCCAGATGGTGCTCTTCAAGAACAAACAGGGCGACATCATCGCCAAGTTCATGCTCAACGAACGCGAAGTGCCTCTCGCCATCGAAAGCGACATCTATCCCTTCTACCGCTGGAACGACGTCAAGAAATATTTCGAGGACGCCATCACGATACCGAGCGTCGAGGTGATGAACGAAGTTCTGAAGACGCCGGCAGAATGAATTTGTCAGGGATTGTATAAATCCTTGTTATAAAAATCCATGACGTCGCGGGCTATCTTGAGCGCCGCCGATGCCGGCGACCAGCTGTTGAGCGCCACGGCACATTCATAATCGCTTATCGCCAAAGACTTCTGCCCGAGCCGCCAATAGAGGCGTCCCCGCAGATAGTATAAGGTGTCGTCGTTCTGATTTGCCGCGATTTCAGCGGTCAGGCGCGAAAGCTCGGCGGCGATGTCAACTTCAGCTTGGTTTTTATCGTTCATAACATAAGAACATAAGAAATTTCTACGCTACAAATATATAACAAATTCTGATTATGAAAAGAATCATCGGCAGTCTGGCATGCCTGTTTCTATGCCTCGGCGTCTATGCCGCCGATCCGACGGCGACACACTACAGTGTGACACAATGCGAAGGCTCCCTGACACCCTACCCGTCTGCAATCAGCGCCGTCACCGCGCCCGACTCGCTCGAAGCCGTGATGATAAACCATGTCGGACGCCACGGTTCGCGCTATCCGGCGTCGGGCAGCAACTGCTATAAACTCGCCCGCGCGCTTGCGACGGCCGACTCACTTGGAACAATCACCCCGCTCGGCCGCAAGCTCATGGCTCTCAACCTCGACGTCATCAACCGCAGCAACGGTCAATGGGGCGCGCTCGACTCGCTCGGCATGGCCGAACAGCGCGGACTGGCACAACGCATGTACGAAGCATTCCCGACGGTGTTCAAAGACGCCAAAGTCAGCGCGCTGTCGTCCTACTCGCCGCGCTCGATGATGAGCATGTTCTCGTTTGTCCATCAGCTCGACCGCCTCGACAACAAACTCGAAATCAGGACGTCGACAGGCCGCAACAACTCTTATCTGATGCGTCCGTTCGATGTCGACAAAGACTATCTCGATTTTCGCCGGGACAATCTGTGGAAACCGGCATACGACGCATATTTCGAACAGGTCTGCCCGACGGCGGCCATAACGCGTGTGCTCGGCAAAGATTTTCCGTTTGAAAACGCCGCCCACTGGCGCGACCTCGCCATAACCGAGTATTATGTGCTCGCCGGACTCTCCTGTATGAGTGTGAGCGCCGATATATCGGAGTATCTCACCGGCGACGAACTCAACGCGCTGTGGTCATGCTTCAACCTGCGCCAGTATCTCCAGCGCACGGCAACGACCGTATCGACCGTCCCGGCTGACATCGCCGCCGACCTCGTGCTGAACCTTATAGAAACGACCGACAACTTCATCGAAGGTACCGACCTGACCGCCGTACATCTGCGCTTCGGCCACGCCGAGACCGTCATGCCGCTCGTTTCGCTGCTGAAACTGCCGGGGTGCTATTACATGACAAATTATTTTGACACCGTGGCACTCCACTGGCGCGATTTCGACGTCGTGCCCATGGCCGCCAACGTCAGAATGATACTCTTCAAGGCTAAAAAATCGGGGCGCTACTATCTGCGCGTCGACCTAAACGAGAAACCGGTCAATCTTATTCCCAACAATGAGGCCGTCTATCTCCCCTGGGGTATGGCCCGCGACTACATGATGCGTTGCGTGCCTCTATACGCACAATAAGACGCATCGTGACAGCGCGAAACGATTCCGATTAATGATTAATTAAACATACTGTGCAGGAATAACGCCCAACCACAAGCCTACCTTTGCGATATAATCAAAAAAGGAGGCTATCATGGCAACAATCTCAACAGAAGACATTATTTTCGCAACGGCAACTAAACACGGACATCAGCTGGCAAGCCTGAAACTCAGCGGTGTAGCATCTCTGACAGAGCTGATGGCGACGATACGCCGTCATCTTGGCGCTACGACAGGTCTCATAGAGATTTCGCTGCGCAATCTCTCGAGAGGCTACTCATCGCAGCAGGCGCTCTTCGTCACCGCTCCGGCCGAAGGCATCCAGCTATCTTTATTCTGATGAAAATAATCCACACCGCCGACTGGCATCTCGGACAGCTCTTCTACGGCTACGAACGCAACGACGAACACCGGCACATGGCCCGGTGTCTGATTGACGCTGTCGACACGCACCGTCCCGACGCACTGATTGTGGCCGGCGATATCTTCAACACGCCTAACCCGTCGATAGCCGCGCTCGGCATCTACAACGAAACCATGATGCGGCTGCACCAAACCGCTCCCGGGATGAAAATCATCGTTCTGGCCGGTAACCACGACAGCGCCTCGCGACTCGAAGTGACATCTCAGCTGTGGCGGCACTTCAACCTTGAGATCGTAACCGGCCTCACCCCCGAAGGGCGCATCATCGAGTTACCAGGGAAAGGCTTCATCGCCGCCATACCATATATATACGAAGGAAATTATCCCGAAGCCGGCGACAGCTGCCCGACAGACGAACGCATCAGGCTCTTCCATCAGAAAATTCTCGACGACATAGCGGCGATGAACTCCGAGGGGCTGCCGGTCGTCATGACGGCGCACATCGCAGTAAGCGACAAAACATCGGCGACACCGTCTGACAGATACCTGTCGTATCATCCGCTGGCGGCAATGGGCGACGGCTATGACTACCTCGCCTTGGGACATATCCATAAATCGATTACGATGGCATCAGGCAAGGCTATCGCCCGCTACAGCGGCTCGCCCCTGTCGGTGTCGTTCGATGAAGAACCGACCCACAGCTT
>USIN01000246.1 GCA_900554715.1 uncultured Bacteroidales bacterium | reverse complement strand
CTTCCGATCTGCTTATCCTCAAGCGTCCCTCGGGTCGCGAGGCTTATCCCGGCGATATCTTCTATCTCCATTCGCGTCTGCTCGAACGTGCGGCTAAAATCATCGACAATCAGGAAATCGCAGCCAAGATGAACGACCTCCCCGAGGCTCTCAGACCCATGGTCAAGGGCGGCGGCTCGCTAACGGCGCTTCCTATCATCGAGACTCAGGCCGGCGACGTCTCGGCTTATATCCCGACCAACGTGATTTCGATTACCGACGGTCAGATATTCCTTGAGACGGCTCTGTTCAACCGCGGTATCCGTCCGGCTATCAATGTCGGTATCTCGGTGTCGCGTGTCGGCGGTAACGCCCAGATTAAGTCGATGAAGAAGGTTGCCGGTACGCTCAAGATTGACCAGGCGCAGTTCCGCGAGCTCGAGTCGTTCACCAAATTCGGCGGCGACATCGACCCCGTCACAGCCCGCGTCATCGACAAGGGCCGCAAGAACGAGCGTCTGCTCATCCAGCCCCAGTATCATCCCATGTCGGTCGAACACGAGGTCGCCATCATCTATTGCGGTGTCAACGGCCTTCTCGAGAATGTTCCCCTCGATAAGGTGGCTGAGTTCGAGAAACAGTTCATACAGCTTCTCGACGCCAAATATAAAGATACCGTTCTGACCCCGATAGGGCAGGGCAAGCTCACCGACGACGTCACATCGAAAATCAACGAAGCGGCAGCTCAGGTGGCAGGTCAGTTCTAAAACATAATCTTCAGAATATTTTCAATACAACAAGATGGCAACATTAAGAGAGTTAAAGGGACGCATCGGGTCGGTGGCCTCGTCAGAGAAAATCACCGGCGCCATGAAAATGATTTCGTCGGCCAAGATGCACAAGGCCGAGGGAGCGCTCAAGCGACTGGTGCCTTTCCGCAATCAGATCGAGACGATAATGGGCAATCTGCTCAGCGCCGATGCCGACTTCACATCTCCTCTTGTCGAGCCTCATCTTGAAGTAAAACGCGTCAGCCTCGTCGTTCTCGGCAGCGACGAGGGCCTTTGTGGCGCTTATAACACCAATATCTTCAAGCAGCTTGTCGTGCGCATCGACGAGCTGCGCGAACGATATGGTCTCGGACTCGCTGTCGACATCTATCCCGTGGGCAAAAAGATGCTCAAGGCTGTCACTAAAATCGAACGCAAAGGTGTCGATATCGTCAAAGACATCGCCGTTACCTCGAAAAGCGAGGGCCGTAGCGTCAGAGATTTCATGGCGGCGCTCAGCGATGCTTATGTCACGGGTGCGACCGACCGTGTCGAGGTGATTTATGTCCACTATCATTCGGCCGGACGCCAGCGTTTGACCAATATGACATTCCTCCCTGTCGACAGCGCTGATTTAGGCGCCGGCAGTGACGGCAAAGGCGCTTCGAGACCTTATCTTTTCGAGCCCGATCCGCAGACAATCTTCAGCACTGTTCTTCCGCTTTTTCTTCTGTCGACAATGCAGGAGATCTTCGCTGAAAACCGTGCGTCAGAGCAGGCGGCACGCGTCATGGCCATGCAAAGCGCCAACGACAACGCCAAAAAGCTCCTCGAACAACTTCAACTTGAATATAACAAACTGCGTCAGCAAAGCATCACCAGTGAACTGCTCGACATCGTCGGCGGTCAGGTCAGAGACTGACGGTAAAGTGAAATATATAATAGTAAAACTTTATAGACCATATTTTCAATGGGTAGTGTAAAAGATTATTTTTCATCGTTAGGCTCGGGCATCGCAAGCCTTCTCAAAGGCATGCAGGTCACAGGCAAGGAATTTGTCACGCCTAAAATCACCGAGCGATATCCCGAAGACCGTGAGACTCGCCACGTGCCCGATCGTTTCAGAGCCGAGCTAAAGCTTATCTATGACAGCGAAGGCAACCACAAGTGTATCGCCTGCGGTACATGCGAGCGCAATTGTCCCAACGGAACCATAACACTCGAGACCAAGATGGTCGATACGCCGGCCGGAACAAAAAAGAAAAAACTTGACAAATATCTATATGATCTCGGCAGCTGTACATTCTGTCAGCTTTGCGTCACCTCTTGTCCTACCGGAGCGCTCGAGTTCTCTAATGACTTTGAACAGGCTGTCTTCACGCGCGACAAACTCGTCAAGAAACTCAACTATCTCCCTGAAAAGGAGGAACCGGCGCCTACGCCCGAAGAACTCGCCAAGGCCGCAGCCGAGCGCGAAGCCAAGATAGCTGCCGCCAAAGCCAAGGCCGCTGCCGCCAAAGCCGCCCGTGAGGCTGCCGCTGCAGGCGACGCCCAGACCCCCAAAGAATAATAATAACTAAAAACCAAATATGGAATCATTAGGAAGTATCATTTGCTATGTAGTCGTCGCCCTGGCGATGATTGTATTCTCGGTACTTGCAGTCACGACGCGCAAGATTCTAAGAGCGGCGACATATCTGCTGTTCACGCTTTTTGCCGCCGCCGCCGTCTATTTCATGCTTGACTACGAATTTCTGGGCGCTGTCCAGATCGCAGTCTATGCCGGCGGTATAGTCGTGCTGTTTGTCTTCGCCATCCTGCTTACAAGCAAGCCCGGCGACAACTCTGAGAAACTTACTTCGAAGTCTAAGGCGCTCGGACTCATCGGTTCGCTCGCCATGCTCCTCGTTTCAGGCTATGCTCTGTTGACACGCTGCAATCTCTTTGAGGCGCGTCCCGACATGGAAGCCCCCACGATGGACCGCATCGGTGAGACACTCATGGGCACAGGCGCCGGTCAGTATCTCCTTCCCTTCGAAGCTGTCAGTGTCTTATTACTCGCATGTATAATCGGTGGCGTCGTGATCGCCCGTAAACGTTGATTGGAATTATGGAAATCACAGCTATCTATTATCTTATACCAAGTCTAATAATGTTCTGCTGCGGCGTTTATGGATTCATCACCCGCCGTAATATGATTGCAATGCTCATCTCGCTCGAACTCATGCTTAACGCCGTCGATGTCAATTTCGTGGTGTTCAACCGTTTCCTTTTCCCCGGCGAGATGGAGGGGATGTTCTTCACGCTGTTCGCCATCGGTCTGGCTGCCGCTGAGACGGCTCTTTCCATTGC
>USIN01000245.1 GCA_900554715.1 uncultured Bacteroidales bacterium | reverse complement strand
GCAGCGCTGGCAGAAAGAAGTCGAGGCCGTCGGCAAAGAAGCCGAGACCCTATATCAGAACTATCTGTCTGACAAAGTCTTCCTCACCGACGAACAGGTCAAGAAACGCGAAGAAGAAATCGTAGCCAAAGAAAAAGAAGCCACCGAACTGCGCTACAAATACTTCGGTCCCGAAGGCGAGCTCTACCAGAAACGCCAGACACTCCTCAAGCCTATTCAGGACGACGTCTACAACGCCATCAAGAAAGTAGCCGACGAACGCGGCTATCAGGCAATATTCGACCGGGCATCGTCGAGCGACATCATTTTTGCATCGCCGCGCATCGATGTCAGCAACGAAGTCCTCGCCAAATTGGGATATTCAAAATAAAAGTGTTAATTTTACGCGTTAAATTTTTTCGAGACGAAATAACAATCAAAAATAATAAAACAGTAAACCATGATTAAAAAAATTCTTCTCGCAATCGCCATCATCCTCCCGATGAGCGCCCTTGCGCAAAAATTTGGAGTCGTTGAAATCGAAACCGTGTTCAAAGCCATGCCCGAATACGCCGCAATGGAAACACAACTCAGCGACGCATCTAAAAAATATGAAGACGAATTCCAGAAACTCCGCACCGAGCTCGACAAACTCTACGCCGACTTCCAGGCTATAGCCGACGACGCCAACACACCCCAGAGCATCAAAGAACGCCGCATGCAGGAAATCCAGGAACGCGAAAATAAAATCAACCAGTTCCGTCAGACCGCCTCTCAGGACCTCAGCCGTCTTCAGGAACAGCTCATCGCTCCCATCCAGCAGAAATTTGTCGATGCCATCAAGGCCGTAGGTCAGGAAGGCAACTACACATTCATCTTCCCCAACGAACAGAACCTCCTTCTCTATCAGGGCGCCGACGTTGTCAACGTCACCAACGCCGTCAAGACCAAACTCGGTCTCTGATCAGACATCAACCAACCACAATACCACAAGCGGGCCGCGAATCATCGCAGCCCGCTTGTGTTTTTTTAGACAGGCCGTCGATTGAAGCCTGAGGCGTGGGGTGCCACCGCTAACGCGGTTCCAATAGATAATGGCACAGAAAGCCAGCGCTGCGGGCCGCATGACTGCGCCCCTGGCCCGGCCTTAATGACCTTAATCGACCTTAATGACTTTATCAATCCTTATTTGCTCTCCTCGTCAGCAAACCTGTCGGGGAACTTCATCGTGACCTTCGGGCGCATGAACGCGCGGATGATGAAGAAGAGACCCACGAGGACGAAGGGAATACTCAGCAGCTGGCCCATATTGAGCAGCATACCGGCCTCGAAGTCTGCCTGGTCGTTTTTGATAAACTCGATGAAGAAGCGCGGTAGGAAGATGCCCACGAGGAAGGTGCCGAAAATGAGACCGGGACGGCACTGCGCGTTTTTGCGCCAGTACATCCACATCAGAAGCCCGAAGAGCGCCAGATAACAGAACGCTTCGTAAAGCTGCGTCGGATGACATGCCTTGCCCTCGTAGAGCGCATGCCATTCGGCCGAGCGCACGAACATAAAGCCCCAGGGCAGAGTCGTCGGATAGCCGAAGATCTCAGAGTTCATAAGGTTTCCGATTCTGATTAGCGCGCCCACCAGAGCGATAGCCACGACAAGTTTGTCGAATGTCCACAGCGGACTGCGCTTGGTCGTGAAAATCGAGTAGAGTATCACCGCCACGATGACACCGATGGCACCGCCGTGAGAGGCGAGACCGCCCTCCCAGGTGGCGAGTATCTTCCACGGATGCTCTGAGTAATAGTCCCACGCATAGAAGAATACGTGTCCCAGTCGCGCGCCTATGATAGTGCCGGCAGCGACCCAGATCAGCAGGATACCCATCCATTTCTCAGGCGCGCCTTCGTGCTTATACATCTTGGCGACGATATTGAAACCGATCCAGAAACCTATGGCAAACATCAGGCCGTACCATCTGACCGTGACAAACGAGTCAATCAGCACCGGGTCGGCGTTCCATACTATATAGCTCAGAAAATTACCCATGATATTTTAATGTGATAAATGTTTCTATGATTTGCTTGTGTCCGAGTCTCCCGAGCCGGTCTGACCTGCCTTGCGGGCAGCGAAATAGTCGCGTGTGGCCTGACGCACCTTCGAGCTGAGAGCCACGACCGTCAGCATCGTCGGTATCGCCATCAGCGCGTAAAAGAGATCACACATGCCGACGGCAGCCTCGAGAGGCACCACGGCAAATATGACAAGCGACGCGATGAACACCCACGAATAATGACGCCCGTAGCGCGAGCCGAAAAGATATGTCGCACAGCTCGTGCCGTAGAACGAATAGCTGAACATCGACGACATCGCAAAACAGACGACGACAAACAGCAGCAGATACTCGCCCGCCGGGATGGCCGAACTGAAAGCGTTCATCGCAATCTCGAGCCCCTTGACACCCTCGACGTCGATATTGCCGCAGAGCAGTATCGCGATAGCCGTCAGAGTGCAGACCAGACCCGAGTCGATGCTCGGACCGAGCATCGCTATAAGCCCCTCGCGCACAGGCTGACGGTTTTTCGACTCGCCGTGCATGATTGTCGCCGTGCCTATGCCGGCGTCATTGACAAGAGCCGCGCGGCGCGCGCCTATGATGGCTATGCCCGCAAACGCACCGAAGCCCGCCCGCAGATTGAACGCCTCGCTGAATATACGGCGGAACACCTCAGGCACGTCGGCAAAGTGTGTTATAATAATGTATAGCACCATGACAAAATAGACTCCAACCATAAACGGCACCATCACCGAAGCCACCCGGGCTATGCGTTTGATGCCGCCGAAGATGACAAGAGCCACGACGAGCGCTATGCCAATGCCGAAAAGCAGACGGAACGCCGACACATTGTCAAGGCCCGTCACCGACCCGACCGACGACAGGAAACCGTTCGCCCCGAGACTCTCGGGCGTTGAGAAGGTCGTCATCACAGCCTCGGTCAGCTGATTGGCGTTCATGATACACATCGTGCCGAAGAGTCCGGCAATCGCAAAGAAACGCGCCAGCGGCTTCCATTTGCGGCCAAGGCCGTTCTCGATGATATACATCGTGCCGCCGCGCGGCCGCCCTGTATCGTCTT
>USIN01000244.1 GCA_900554715.1 uncultured Bacteroidales bacterium | reverse complement strand
GCGGAGAATAGGCGATGAGATAATTTGCCATTTCGGGCGAGTCGGCCGATGTGCCGTAGTCATGGGCCCAGTTCCAGCCGATGGTAAACAGATGATAACGGAGCATATCCATCACGCCTACACGTGGGATTGCCACTCTGAAGAGGTCGGGACGTTTGTTGACGCATGCACCCACAAGAAGACCGCCGTTGCTGCCGCCTTCGATAGTCAGAAGGTCGGGCGTCGTCCAGCCTTTGTCGACCATGTATTCGCCGGCGGCAATGAAGTCGTCAAAGACGTTTTCTTTCTGCTGTAGCGTTCCGGCAAGATGCCACGCCTCGCCATACTCAGAGCCGCCGCGCAGGTTGGCCTGGACATATATACCGCCGTTTTCGAGCCAAAGCAGTCGGTTGGCAGAAAAGTTGGGATTGAGGGCGATGTTGAAGCCACCGTAGCCATAGAGGTAGACCGGATTCTTGGCGTCGGGCTTGAGATCCTTGCGGCGAACGATGAACATAGGCACGCGTGTACCGTCTTTCGACGTGTAGAACACTTGCTCGGTGACGTAATCGCCTGGGTTGAAGCCCTCGATATCGGCCTGACGCAACAGGCGGCTCTCGCCTGTCGACATGTCATAGCTGTAGACTGCGGCGGGATAGACAAACGACGAGAACGAATAGAATACTTCGTCAGACTTGGGAGTGGTCGAGAATGCGACCGTGCCGTATGTCGGCATCGTGATGTCGTTGAGTTTCTCACCTTTTTTATTATATACGGCGGCGTGATGCGAGGCATCTTTATTATATGTGGCAATCAGCTTGTCGCCGGCGAATGAGGCGTCAACGAGCACGGCGTCTTTCTTCTCGGGGATGAGTTCCTGCCAGTTGGCACGCTGCGGAGCGGCTATGGGCACCACGACAAGACGGTTGTTGGGTGCGTCGGCAGATGTAAGGATATACAGATTGCCGTCGGCCGAACCGATTACCTGAACGTCGTTGTCCTGACTCGGCTCGACTGTGATCCACTCGGCCGAAGGATTGCGCAGGTCTTTGACGAAGAGCGAATTGCCATTGCCCTGGCCGCCGCCCATGACATAGAGGGCGTCGCGGCTGTCGGTGATGCCGACGTTATGGAAATGCAGCGGCTCGTTGGCGTTCTCGTAGATCACGACGTCGGCAGACTGAGGCGTGCCGAGCTTGTGGTAATATACTTTATGATATTCGTTGGCGACGGAGTAAGTGCTGCCTTCAGGCTTGTTGTAGGCACTATAGTAGAAACCGTCGCCGTTCCAGACAGCGCCGGTGAATTTGGCCCACTCGATATGGTCGGGGAGCAGCTTGCCGGTAGCTGTGTCGAGAACATAGATTTCGGTCCAGTCGCTGCCGCTGCGCGAGACGGTGTAGGCCGTGTATTTGCCGTCCTGCGACATGAAGACACCCGTCAGGGCCACGGTGCCGTCGGTCGAGAGCTTGTTGGGGTCGATGAAGACCTCGGCGTCCTTGCCGTCGGCCGTCGCCGAGCGGTAGAGGACCGACTGGTTCTGGAGGCCGTCGTTCTTATAAAAATAGTAGCGGCCGTCGCTCTCCTTCGAGGGCATGCCGGTCTTGGCGTAATTATTAAGATGTGTAAGACGGTCGACAAGCGCCTTGCGGAATGGAATGGCGTCGAGATATGAACGCGTGAGCGCGTTTTCCTCATTGACCCAGGCGATAGTCGCCGCAGCCGTGTCGTTTTCGAGCGGGCGGTATTTGTCCTGAATCTTTACTCCGAAATAATTGTCGACTGTATTGTCAGACGGTGCCGTGGGATAAATGAATGTGCTGTTCTGTGCCATCGTTATTGTCGGGCCTATCAACATTGCAATCTGTGCTATCTGTTTTATCATTGGAAATCCGTTTAAAAAGTCAATTACAAATTTATGAACTATTTTGTTACCTACATCTTACAAATATTAAGAAGCGATAGAAAATTCGCAATTCATTAAAAAGAAGCTTTTTAATTACGGACTGCAATCATACAGCATTGTATCTAAGCGATTTATAAAAACAGTATGTAAAAATATGTTTTCTAACATATCAATAAAAAAGTCATAAAATCAAAATAATTTATATATTGCATCGCGAAAATCAAATTTCGAATCAACATAATTAATTTCTGATAACATGAAAATTTATAAAACTAACGAAATTAAGAACATAGCCTTGCTTGGAAGCAAAGGCTCAGGTAAAACCACGCTCGCTGAAGCTATGCTCTACGAGTGTGGTGTTATAAAACGTCGCGGCACAGTCGAGGCCAAGAATACGGTCAGCGACTATTTCCCGGTAGAAAAAGAATATGGCTACTCGGTGTTCTCAACTGTTTTTTATGCCGAGTTCTTAAATAAAAAGTTAAATGTTATCGACTGTCCGGGAGCCGACGACTTCGTGGGCAATGCCATCACGGCGCTCAATGTCACCGACACCGGCGTCATTGTTGTCAACGGCCAGTATGGCGTCGAAGTAGGCACACAGAATATTTTCCGTACAGCCTCATCACTCAATAAACCCATTATATTCGCGCTCAATCAGCTTGATGGCGAGAAAGCCGACTATGACAATGTCATCGAGCAGATGAAAGATATTTTCGGCCCGAAAGTCATTCCCATCCAATATCCTCTCGTATCAGGCCCCGGCTTCAACTCGATGATCGACGTGCTGCTGATGAAGAAATATTCATGGGGTCCCGAGGGCGGTGTCCCGACAATTGAAGACATCCCGGCCGAAGAACTCGACAAAGCGAATGAGCTTCACCGCGCTCTCGTCGAGGCAGCCGCCGAAAACGACGAGACCCTGATGGAAAAATTCTTCGAGGAAGAGCACCTCACCGAAGACGAAATGCGCCTCGGCATCCGCAAAGGCCTCATCGACCGCTCGATCTATCCCGTGTTCTGCGTCAGCGCCGAGAAAGACATGGGCGTGCGCCGCATGATGGAATTCCTCGGCAACGTCGTTCCTTTTGTTGACGACATGCCCGCTCCCGTCGACAAAGAGGGCAACGAAGTAGCCCCCGACCCCAACGGCCCGCTGAGCATCTTCATGTTCAAGACAACCGTCGAGCCTCATATCGGCGAAGTCAGCTATTTCAAAGTGATGTCA